>JBEBJW010000193.1:0-8804 GCA_040079715.1 Myxococcota bacterium
GTCCGGGACAGGCGATCCGCCGCGTACACCTCGTGGGTCGACGGGCCGACCGCGACGGTGGCGCTCTCGTCGACCGGCCGCGTTCCGAGCTGGGGCAGGAACGGATCGTCCGCCTCGACCCGGGCCCAGAACCGGCGCGAGTTCCCGGCCGGCCGCCACCCCCGGCGACCGAGCAACCGCTCGCACAGGTCGTGTCCCGCAACCCGCGCCGCCCCGGTCCGGCGCGGGCGCGGCGGGGGAGCGGACGCGGCGGCGATCAGCGTCGCGGCCACGGTCTCCGGCGCGGTCGGCGCTTCGGTCGGCGTCATGGTCGCTGCGGACCGGGCGGTGGCGGTCGAGGGAGCCGTCGCGGTCGCGGTCGCGGTCGCGGTCGCGGGCTCGATCGGCGGCGTCGCGGGCTCGGTCGGCGTCGCGGGCTCGGTCGGCGGACCCGGCGGTTCCGGCGTCCTGCGCTTGCGCGGCATCGGGGGTGGTCCTGGGTGCGGTCCAGTGTACCAGTTAGCAGCCGGAGGTCGGAGGCCGCCATGGGCGCGTTCGAGGTGTTGCAGTCCCGGGGCTACGTCCAGCAGTGCACCCACCCGGAGGAGCTGCGGGAGGCGCTGAACGCCGGACCGGTCACGTTCTACGTCGGGTTCGACGCGACCGCGAGCAGCCTCCACGTGGGCTCGATGTTCCCGCTGATGGTGATGGCGAACCTCCAGCGGCTCGGGCACAAGGTGATCGCGCTGGTCGGCGGCGGCACCACCCGGGTCGGTGACCCGTCCGGCAAGACCGAGCTCCGCCAGATGTTGTCGGACGAGCAGATCGCCGAGAACTCGGCCGGGCTGCGCGAGCAGATCTCCCGGTTCCTGGTGCTCGACGGCGAGCGCGGGGTGATGGTCGACAACGCCGACTGGCTGCTCGAGCTGAAGTACATCCCGTTCCTCCGCGACATCGGTCGCCAGTTCTCGGTCAACCGGATGTTGGCCGCGGAGGCGTACAAGCAGCGGCTGGAGCGCGGGCTGTCGTTCATCGAGTTCAACTACCAGATCCTCCAGGCGTACGACTTCCTCGAGTTGTTCCGGCGACACGGCTGCCGGCTGCAGATCGGCGGAGACGACCAGTGGGGCAACATCGTCGCCGGGGTCGACCTGGTGCGCCGGATGGAGGGGGTCGAGGTGTGGGGGCTGACCCACCCGCTGCTCACCACCTCGGCCGGGGCGAAGATGGGCAAGAGCGCCGCGGGGGCGGTGTGGATCGACGCCGCGCGCACCTCGCCGTTCGACCTGTGGCAGTACTGGTACAACGTCGACGACCGCGACGTCGTCCGCTGGCTGAACCTGTACACGTTCCTGCCGGACCACGAGATCGCCGGGCTCGGGGCGCTCCGGGGGGCCGATCTGCGCGACGCGAAGCGGGTCCTCGCCACCGCGGTCACCACGATCGTCCACGGGGCCGAGGCGGCAGCGGCGGCCGAGGCCGGGGCCCGGGCGATGGTCGGGGCGGTCGCGGCCGAAGACCTGCCGACCACGCCGCTGTCCGAGCCGACGCGGCTGTCGGTCGCGCTCGAGCTGGCGGGGCTCGCGAAGTCCCGCAGCGAGGCGCGCCGGCTGGTGGCGCAGGGAGGGGTGACGATCGACGGCGAACGGGTGGACGATCCGGAGCATACGATCGATCCAGCGGCGTCCGTGGTGGTGCGGGTCGGCAAGAAGCGCGCGACCCGGTTCGTGCCCGCGGGTTGACGATCGTCCTTTCCGGTCCACTGAATCACGGGTAGAGTTCTCGACCCGAGTCACAGCAGGAGTCGTCATGCGTCGAATTCTGGCCCTTGCTCCGTTCCTGGCCGTCGTCGGCTGCGCGGTGGGCGAAGCCCCGGAAGGCGATAACTCCGGTGTGACCGGCAACCCGGACGGAAGCAACCCCGACGTCGACAGCGACGGCGACGGCCTGTTCGACGCAGACGAGGTGGCGGCGAACGCCGATCCGTCGAACCCGGACACCGACGGTGACGGCCTGATCGACGGGGACGAGATCCTGAACGGGGCCGATCCGACGGTGGTCGACACCGACGCCGACGGCTACACCGACCGCGACGAGGTGTTCGAGGGCAAGGACCCGGCGGACCCCGAGAGCCGGATCTACATCGGCAACTGGCCGTACTACTTCGACAAGGAGCTGATCACCGCCGGCGGCTTCACCGGCAACGCCGAGGTCGGCCACCGGTTCGGCCGGGTCCAGACGAAGGACCAGCACGGCGACGTGGTCGATCTGTTCGACTTCTACAACGCCGACAAGCCGGTGGTGATCGACATCTCCGCCCAGTGGTGCGGCCCGTGCCAGGCGATGGCCACGTGGATCGGCGGCGACGGTGACCCGGCCGGGTACGGCCCGCTGTGGCCCGCCGGGCCGGACGTGATCGAGCGCGGCGACGTGTACTGGGTCACGATCCTCGCCGAAGACCGCTACGGTGACCCGGCGCGCAAGCCGACCGCCACCGAGTGGTCGCGCGACTTCCCGGCGGAGGAGATCGCGGTCCTCGCCGACGACAACTACCAGGCCACCGAATACGTCAACATCTCGTACTTCCCGACCCTGGTCCTCCTCGATCCGGACCTGAAGGTCGCGGTGGTCGAGCGCAGCCCGGATCCGTACGGGGCGGTGTTCGCCGAGCTCCGCAAGCGGTTCCCGCAGTAGTGCCGATGGCCACGGCGAAGCTCCGCCTCCCGCTCGACCGCCGGTGGTGGGGGCTCGCTGCGGCCGTCGCGCTCGGGTGCTCCGGCAAGGACTCCGACGACGACGGGTTGTCCGACCGGGAGGAGGCGGCGCTCGGCCTCGATCCGGCCGACCCGGACTCCGACGACGACACCCTGAAGGACGGGGCCGAGGGCGACCTCGGCACGGATCCCGCGGTGTACGACACCGACGCGGACGGCTACGGCGACGGCGACGAGGTCCGCGAGTCGACCGATCCGCTCGATCCGTCGAGCGTGATCTACACCGGCGGCTGGCCGTACTACGCGAAGAAGGGCTCGATCGCCGAGCCGACCGAGACCCTCGCGGCGGTCGGCGTCCGGATCCCGCGCGTCCGGACCCTGGTCGACCAGTTCGGCGAGGAGGTCGATCCGTACGACTTCTACAACGCCGACAAGCCCGTGGTGATCGACATCTCGGCCCAGTGGTGCTTCCCGTGCCAGCAGGTCACGAGCTGGCTCGGAGGCGAGGAAGACCCGCTGCTGCTCGGCACGATCTGGCCGGCGGGTCCGGACGTGATCGCCCGCGGCGACGTGTACTGGCTGACGATCCTCGCCGAGGACAAGAACCACCTGATCGCCCACGTCGAGACGCCGGCCGAGTGGGCGGCGGCGTTCCCGTCGGACGCGGTCGCGGTGCTGGCCGACGACGAGTACGCGCTGACCGACTTCGTCGGCATCACGAGCTGGCCGACGCTGGTGCTGCTCGAGCCCGACCTGACGGTGTCGCTGCTCGACCGGACCGACCCGTTCGCGGCGGTGCTGATCGAGCTGGCGGCGCGGTACCCTGAGTAGCTCCGCTGGGTAGCGGCTCCGCGTCCTGCAGCGCGCGACGGGACTGCGTCGACCTGGGTTGCCCCTGGCGAGGCGACGCGGGTGAAGCGCGGGCGAGGGCGGGGAGTGGTCTCCCCGACCCCGGACCACCCTACGCCATCGCGTCGAGCTTCTTCCGCAGGTTCTTCCGCTCCTCGCGGAGGTCGCCCTGCTGCGCGAACAGCACCGCGTCGTTCAGCAGCTTCTTCGCCACCTCGAGGTTGCCGGCGCGCTCCTCGATCGTCGCGAGCTGCTCGAGCGCCGAGCACATCTTGCGCCAGTCCTTGGCCTCCTGGATGTGCTTGAGGCCGAACTGGAGCGTGCGCTTCGCCTCGTCGAGCTGGCCCGACTGGAGGTGGGCCATCCCCTTGAAGTAGTACAGCTCCTTGACCACCGGGTGCTTGCCGAGCGCCGCCACCCGATCCTCGGACTGCTTGAAGTACGACAGGGCCTCGGTCGGCTTGTTCGTCACGAAGTAGAAGAACCCGACGTTGTACAGGTCGATCGGCAGGGCGTGCTCGAACCGGAGCGACTTCGACAGCTCGAGGGTCCGGAGCGCGAGCGGGAGCGCCTTGTCGAACCGACGGAGCGCGGCCTCGGCCTGGGCGAGCAGCTCGCACGCCTGGCGCTCGCGGACCGGGTTCCGGAGGGCCCGCGCGATCTGGAGCACCCGCTCGAGCGCGTCGCGGCCCTTCTCGACCTGGCGGCTCGCGAGCAGCGCCTCGGCGTACGACAGGCCCGAGTCGAGGGCGAGCTGAGCGATCCCGGTGGTGCCCGCCACCTCGTTCGCCTTGCGGAAGTGCTCGATCGCCTCGTCGAGCTTGCCCTGGCGCCGCGCGACCAGGCCCCGGATCTGCTGGCAGGTGGCGAGGATCCCCGGCAGCACGCCGGTCTGGCCCTCCTCCGTCTGGACCGACCCGAGCTTCTCGGCCTCGGCCGCCCGGTCGAGCGCGGCGGCGAGGTTGCCGTCCTGGAGCTCGATCGCGGCGACGTGGTTGTTGATCTCCGCCATCCGCGGCTTGTTGCCGAGCGCCTCGTACAGCTTGAGCGCGTCGTTCGCCCGGTCGCGGGACCGGAACAGGTCCTGCCGGCGCAGATCGAGCTTGCTGCCGTTGAACAGCAGCCACGCGAGCAGCTCGCGGTCGTCCTTCGCGGTCGCCCAGTCGGTGACCTCGGTCTGGACCTTGTCGGCGAGCTGCGGGTTGCCGCCGGCGGCGAGGTTGTCGAGCAGGTTCATGTACACGGTGCGCAGCAGCGGGTCCGGGTACTTGATCTCGTCGAAGTACTTCGTGAAGTCGTACGCGAGGCCCCACACGTCGGCCGCGTCCTGGGTCAGCGCCATCGCCCGCATCACGCTCGCGCGGTTCGGGGCGCCGTTCTCGGCGTAGATCCGGGCGGTCTTGACGATGAACCCGTAGCCGCGCGGCACCAGGAACCGCTCCATGAACAGGCCGACCCGACGGGCCAGCTCCTGGCCCTCTTCGCCGGTGTTCCGCTCGAGCACGCCCTCGCGGTACGAGCCGCGCTTGAACCGGTAGATCCAGGTGCCGAGCTCGTTGCTGAACTGGACCTCCTCGAACAGCTCCGGCATCGCGTCGAACAGGTCGTCCACGCTGTCGCGGTCGAACCCGCCCATGTCGGCGACGAGGGTGCTCGGGAACGCCGCCCCGAGCAGCGCCGCGAGGTAGGTCACCCGGCCGATGTCGTCCGGACCGGCGTGCTTGCGCTCGCCGTCCTTCGGGGGCGCGTCCGGCAGCTCGAGCTCGCCCTCGTCCACCACCAGCGGGACCAGGGAGGAGAAGGTGATGCCGTCGAGGTCACCGGCGAGGAGGTTCCGCTCGGTGAGGATCTCGACCAGCTCGGCCACGAACCCGGGGCGGCCGTGGGTGATCTCGGCGATCCGCGGGGCGCTCGCGGCGACCCCCTTCGACGCGAGGTACTGCTCGACCTCGCCGACGGCCCACGGCGCGACCGCGTGGATCACCGAGCTGTCCTTCTGGCGGTCGTAGAAGTCGAGCAGCGGCATCGGGAACAGGCTGCGGGTGACCTCGCTCTCCGGCTCGTCGAACAGGATCTGCATCACCCGGCCGCCGCTGGTGCGCGCCTCGAGGTGGAGCGCCTCGCAGAACATCGCGAGCGACAGCGAGTTCGTCGCGTACGGGTTCTGCAGCTCGAGGATCAGCGGGATCTTGCGGGAGATCCCGACCGCGACCTCGATCAGGCCGACGAGCGGGTTGTCCTGCGGCATCCGGAGCTGGACCTGGCCGGACTCGTTGTCGGTCTTCGCCTCCTTCATCGAGGTGATGAACTGCTGGAACCAGCCCTGGACCCGGGCGGGCTGCGACGGCAGCTGGGCGTTCAGCACCATCTCGATCTTGCCCCGGCGGCGCGGGTCCCGCGTCAGCGACGCGATCAGCGACCCGTACATCCGGATCAGCCACTGCAGCCCATTCTCCTGATCCAGGCACGACACCCGCCACACGACGGCGTCGTCGGCCGGGACCCCGCGGAGGAACTCGGCCGACAGCGCCCGGCGCCCGCCGCCGAACGGCGCTTGCAGCCGAACGATCTGCGCCTGGCCTTCCCGCGCCTGGTTCCAGGTGGTGCGGAGGAGGTCGAGATCGGACTCACGGGCGACGAAGGTGGGACGTTCCTCGGACAACGGCGGCTCCTGCAAGTCGAGAGCGAGCAAAGACCGGATCGCGGTGGTGCGACCGCGCGTACGGGCCCGGTATATATGGGTGTGTTCGCGGGGACGCAACGGCCCCCCGCCACCTGGGAGCATCGATGCCGAGCCCGTCCCGCCTCTCCGCGCTGGGAGCGTCCGCCCTGCGGGCCGCGTGGTGCGCGATCCCCCTCGCGTGCGCGTGCCGCACCGACGAGCTTCCCGGCCACTACTGGGACGTGACGACCGACGGGGTCGAGAACCTGTGTACCGGCGGAGGCGCCGACTACCACGAGGAGTTCGAGTACCGCGGCGTGTTCGAGGGCAACGATCTGACCCTCGCGATCGGCGAGGACATCTTCGCCACCGGGACGATCGAGGGCTGCTCGGTGTCGTACGACTCGCTCGCGTGGTCGGACTATCGCGAAGGCAAAGAGATCAAGTGGCAGATCGCGGGCACGGCCCGGGTCAACGTCGGCGGAGCGGGCGGCTGCGTCGAAGGCACCGACTGGGAGGGCACCGAGACGTTCATCGTCACCGAGTCGGCCCACCCGGACGTGTCCCCCGGCTGCACCTACACGTTGAACGTGTCCGGGACCTACCTGCGCGAAGTCGCCGAGTGAACGGAGCCCGCCGATGACCACCGACGCCGAGCCGGCGCCGATCGACGGGGCGCCCGGCCTGCGGCTGGTCGGGGGGCCGTCGGACACGCTCGCCCGGCTGCGGGAGGCGGTCCGGAGCGCGCTGCGCGGCAAGGAAGACGTGGTCGACCTCGCGCTCACCGCGGTCCTCGCCGGCGGCCACCTGCTGCTCCAGGACGTTCCCGGCGTCGGCAAGACCACCCTCGCGGCGGCGCTCGCGGCGGTCGTCGGCGGGTCGTTCTCCCGGGTCCAGTTCACGTCCGACCTCCTGCCGGCCGACATCACCGGCACGAACGTGCTCGATCCGGCGTCCGGGCGGTTCGCGTTCCGGCCGGGCCCGCTGTTCGCGAACGTGGTGCTGGCGGACGAGATCAACCGGACCACCCCGAAGACGCAGTCCGCGCTGTTCGAGGCGATGGAGGAGCACCAGGTCTCGGTCGACGGGCGGACCCACGCGCTGCCGCGGCCGTTCCTGGTGATCGCCACCCAGAACCCGTTCGACTACCACGGCACGTTCCAGCTGCCGGACAGCCAGCTCGACCGGTTCCTGATGCGGCTGTCGATCGGGTACCCGGACCGGCGGACCGAGCGGGAGATCCTCCGGCGGGTGTCGGATCGCCGCGCGCCGCTGGCGGTGGTGACCGAGGTCGATCTGGTCGCGCTGATGTCCGCCGCCGCCGAGATCGACGTGCCGGAGCTCGTCGAGGAGTACCTGCTCGATCTGGTGCGCGGCACCCGCACCGACCCGCGCCTGGTCCGCGGCGTGTCGACCCGCGGGGCCCAGGCGCTCCACCGCGCCGTCCGGTCGCACGCGCTCGTCTGCGGGCGGCACACCGCGATCCCGGAGGACGTGCGGTCGGTGGCGATCCCGGTCCTCGCCCACCGGGTCCTCCCCCGGACCGGCGGCGCTCCGGGCGGGGACGGCGGGATCGACGCGATCGCCGCCCTGCTCGACGAGCTGCCGTCGCCGCTGTGAGGTCGTGGTCGCTGACGCGGGACGGCGCGATCGCGGCGGCGGGGGGCCTCGCGCTGCTGGTCGTCGGGCTCGTGTCCGGGAACAACCTCGTGTACCTGGTGGCGGCTCCGGTGTGGGCGGCGCTGGGGATCGCCGTGCCGCTCGGGTGGTGGAACCTGCGCGGGGTGCAGGTCCGGCGCGAGTTGCCGACCGAGCTGTACGCGGGCCGCGAGGCGCGCGGCGCGCTGTTGGTGCGGAACCCGCGGCGCCGGCTCGGGCTGTCGGCCGCCGCGCTCGCGGACGAGGGCACCGGGACCACCGCCGAGGTCGCGCGGGTGCCGCCCGGGGCGATCGTCCGGGTGCCGGTCCGGTGGCGGTTCGGCGAGCGCGGACTCGCGCCGATCACCGCGGTGCTGGTGACCTCGCGGTGGCCGTTCGGGTTCGCCGAGCACCAGGTCCGCGTGCCGCTGCCGGCCGCGCTGATCGTGTACCCGCGCCCGCTACCGGCCTCGGCCCGCCCGCGGACCTGGTCCGGGATCGGGGCCGAGGAGGAGGCTGCGGGCCACGGGACCGGGGAGTTCCTCGGGTTGCGGGCGTACCGCGCGGGGGATCCGCCGCGGACCGTCCACTGGCCGACCACCGCCCGGGTCGGGGCGCTCCAGGTGGTCGAGCGGGCCGGCGAGACCGAGGTGTCGGTCGAGGTCGAGGTCGCGGTGGCCCGCGGGGCGCAGTGGGAGCGCGAGCTTTCCCGGGCGTGCGGCGAGGTCCACCGCGCGGTCCAGCTCGGGCGGAAGGTCGGGCTGCGGCTGCCGGCGGTCGGGGAGGTCCCGGCGCGGGCCCTGGCGCCGTCCGGCGGGGCGACCTGGCGGCGGACCCTGCTCGAGGCGCTGGCGCTCCTCCCGAGGGTCCCGTGAACTCGCTGCCTCGACGCCGAACGGCGACCGCTCGGGGCTGGATTCCTGCTCGTCCGCGCGGGGCTGTCCGGCGGGTCGCGGGGTGGG
>JBEBJW010000194.1:0-8802 GCA_040079715.1 Myxococcota bacterium
CGTTCCGCGGGCTGCGGGACCGCGAGTGGCTGCCGTACCTGTACTTCGTGTTCTCGCGGCGGGACACCGAAGTCCTGGGGCGGGCCCTCGCCCGGTCGCTCCAGGTCACGCTGGTGCCGCCGGAGCTCCGGGCCCGGTCCGCGGCGCGGCTCGCCCAGGCGCGGGCGGAGCTCGGTCCGGTCCTCGACGACGAGCTGTTCGAGCTGTACAGCCTCGGGGTGGGCTTCCACCACGCCGGGCTGCACGTCCAGCTGAAGGGCCTGGTCGAGGAGCTGTACGAGGAGCGGCTGATCCAGGTGCTGTACTGCACCTCGACGTTCGCGCTCGGGATCAACATGCCCGCGCGATCGGTCGTGTTCGACGGCCTGAAGAAGTTCGACGGGCGCGCAGTGATGCCGCTGACCACCCGCGGGTTCATGCAGAAGGCCGGCCGCGCGGGTCGCCGCGGGATGGATCAGGTCGGGCACGTGGTGATCCGGATGGACCTCGACGAGTACCCGGAGCTCAAGCCGGTGCTCGAGCGGTACGCCCGCGGGAACTACGAGCCCGTCCGCAGCTCGTTCAACCTGTCGTTCCACTCGATCGTCAACCTGCTCGACCGCCACGACATCGAGCGGATTCGCCAGATCGTCGACAAATCGTTCCTGACCTGGCATGCGTCGCACGGACAGCCCGCCAAGGCCGAGCCGGAGGAGCCACGCAAGCGCCGGGCCCGGGCCGAGGCCCACGCGAGCCGCGCCCAGACCCGCACCTGGGACGAGTTCCAGACGAAGGTCGCGTTCCTCCAATCGATCGGGTACCTCGCGGCGGACCTCGAGTTCAACGCCGGCGCCCGGGTGCTCCGCCACCTGCAGATCTCGGAGATCTTCGTCACCGAGCTCGTGCTGTCCGGGATCCTCGAGGACCTCCCGCCGAGCCGGCTGTTCGGCGTGCTGTGCGGGCTGACGAACGAGCTGCCCCGCCATGTCACCCCGGCGTTCCGGATCAAGCCGGAGGATCGCACCCTCGCCCGGCAGATCGCGGAGATCCGCCTGTCCGAGCCGGTGTCCGACGCGGAGGCGCTCGGTGGCGGCGAGGTCGTGTGGGACGCGGACGTGATGCACCTCGGGCGAGCGTGGGCCGAGGGGGTGTCGCTGCTCGAGCTGGTCGGCTCGCTCCACTCGGACACCGACGTGTCCGGCGACCTCGTCACCGGGTTCCGCCGCGCCAAGGATCTCGTCGGACAGCTCCGCGAAGTGTACGCGGAGATCCCGGATCGCGCCGCGTCCCTGGCAGAGCTCGCGAGACGGGTGAGCCGCGACGAGGTCGAGGTGGTAGGTTGATCCCATCGCGTCGACGGGCCCCCATGGGGAGGACTTCGTGGGGGGCCCAAGCCTGAGGAACCGTGGCGTACCGTAGCCCAGCCGAAAGCGAACTCGACCACATCCGCACGCTGTTCCTGCAGATGTGCGTGCGGGCGGAGTCGATGGTCCGGCTCGCCACCCGGTCGGTGCTCGATCGCGACCTGTCGCTCGGCCGCTCGGTGGTCGACGCGGATCGCGAGCTCGACCGGCTCGAGGTCGAGATCGACCGGCAGTGCCTGCGGTACCTCGCGACCCGCCAGCCGGTGGGGACCGAGCTGCGCACGATCACCACGATGATGAAGATGGTGACCGACCTCGAGCGGATCGGCGATCTGTCGGTGAACCTCGCCGAGCGCGGGCTCGAGCTGTCGGCCGGCACCGGGATCGAGCCCGGCCTCGACCTGCCGAAGATGGCGGAGATCGCGGCCGACATGGTCCGGATGGCGGCGGACGCGTTCCTCGACGGCGATCCGGACATCGCCCGCCAGTTGATCGAGCGGGACAACGAGGTCGACGAGCTGAACCGGCTCGCGTTCGACAAGTGGCTCCAGGCGATGGCGGCGTACCCGGATCAGGTGGATCGCGCGCTGTCGCTGACGTCGATGTCGAAGTACCTCGAGCGGATCGCCGACCACGCGTGCAACCTCGGCGAGATGGTGGTGTTCCTGGTCGAGGGCCGAGACATGCGGCACGGGATGTGATCGCGCTCCTGGCGATCGGGTGTCGCGGGGCGACCGATCCCGGCGTGGCCACGGCGCGGATCGCCGCGGCCCAGCCGACGTTGCAGGCGATGGCGGCCCGGAAGGTCACCCAGCTCCGGGACCAGGGCTGGTGCCGGGGGATCGTGTACGACCGCGGCGCGTTCGCGACGAGCACCAACCCGTCGACCTGCACGGTGAGCGGGGCGCCGATCGACCCGACGGCCGAGCAGGATCTGTCGGCGTTCGCGCACGATCTGCGGGCCACCGGGATCGACCTGCTGGAGGTCGCGATCGGGTACGATCCGGGCGGGGCGATCGCGACGGTCGACCTGTGGATGTCGGTCGGGGTCCTCGCCGGCGCGCACTACGCCTACGCGCCGGCGGATCCGCCGGTGTCGATGGGGTCGGAGCTGCAGGTCACGCCGCTGTCGGGCGGGTGGTTCCTGATGCTCGAAGACTGGAATTAGGGGTCAGGCCAACCTCGGAGGGCCCGCTCGCCGAGGGGGTGTCCACGACGTCCGGGGCCCACCGAGGCCGGCAGCGACCGCCAGGGTCACCCGACGATGGCCGGTGGACGCAGGCGCCGTCACCGCGGGTCGTGGTACCGTCCCCGAGGAGGTCCCGCTGCTCTGGTGGTTCGTGGCGGCGCCCGCGTTGGCTGGCGCTCCGGCCGATCCGTTCGGCGACGTCGTCCGCGACGAGGCCGAGCGGTACCGGCTCCACGTCGAGCTGTCGACCCTCGCGGCGAAGAACGCGTGGTCCGGCGTCGACCGCACCTACCGCAAGCTCGAGGCGCTCGGTCCGGTCGACCTCGACGACGCCGCGCTCGGGGCCCAGGCCGCCCGGACCGCCGGCGACGTGCTCGGGGCGATCGAGCGCCTCGAGCGGTCGATCGCCGGGATCCCGTGGACCGACGACCCAGCGTCGGCGTACGTCCGCGCCCGCCGCCAGATCGACGTGATGCTCGATCACCACGGCTACGTCCACGTCGCGGTGTACCTCCCGCACCCGCCCGCGCTCGAGGTCGATCCGCCGCCGTTCGCCCCGGAGGACCAGGCCGCGATCGCGTTCGCCGCGAAGCGCCTCGACAAGGACGGCGGGTTCATGGGGCTGCTGCCGATCGGGCGGTACGCGATCGGCGACGTGACGTTCGTGGTCGCGGCCCGCGCGCCGATGGTCGAGGTCCGGGTGGGCACGCCCCCGTCGAGCGGGTCGGTGATCCAGCGCTGATCCCGCGAGGATCCGGCCGGCTCTCCCCCGGCTCGCGCAGTCACGACATCGGCAGGAACACGGTGAACGTGGTGCCGGCGCCCTCCTTGCTCCGGAGGGTGACGTTGCACTTCGACGCGAGCGCGTAGTGCTTGACGATCGCGAGCCCGAGGCCGGTCCCGCCGACCCGCCGGCTCCGCGCCTCGTCGACCCGGTAGAACCGCTCGAACACGCGCTCGTGGTGCTTCTCCGCGATCCCGATCCCGTCGTCCTGGACCTCGATCCGGACCTCGCCCCGCTCGTCGCGGATCGCGCGGACCTGCACGTGGCCCCCCTCGGTCGTGTACGCCGACGCGTTCGACACGAGGTTGCCGACGATCGCGCCGAACGCCTCCGGGTTGACCAGACCGTCGAGGTCCGCGGGGCAGTCGAGCACGAACTCCTGGTTCCGCATCCGCGCCCGGTCGCGCGCCGGCCCGACCGCGTCCTCGAGGATCGGCCGCAGCCGGTGGCGATCGAGCGGGAGCTCCCGCCGACGCGCCTCGATCCGGTGGAGCTTCAGCAGGTCCTCGAACAGGTCGCGCAGCCGACGGGCGTTGCGCTCGGCGGTCTCGACCAGCGGGAGGAGATCGTCGGGGATCCGCTCCCTCTCGCCGAGCAGCGTCTCGAGGTACCCCATGATCGCGGTGAGCGGCGTGCGGAGCTCGTGCGACACGTTCGCCACGAAGTCGGTCCGCGCCCGCTCGGCCTCCTTGCGGCCGGTCACGTCCTCGACCCGCACGATCGCCCGGCCGCCGGACAGCGGGACGGCCCGAGCCACCAGATCGAGCGACGCGGTGACGAACGCCTTCTCGGACACCTGGCCGGCGAGCGCGTCCTCCAGCACCTCGTGGATCTCGACCACCGGGACGACCTCGATCGGCCGTTTGCCGACGGGCTCGCCCCGCAGCCGGAACAGGCCGCGGAACGCCACGCTCGCGTGGGTGATCCGCCCGTCCGGGTCGACCATCGCGATCCCGAACGGGGAGGTGTCGAGGATCTCGGTCGCGGTGCGCGACTCGCGGGCGTACCGGTCGGCGGCGGCGTCGACCTCGGCGACCCGCTCGATCAGCGCGGCCCGGAGCGCGGCGAGCTCGGGGTCGACCTCGTCGGGCGGCGCGTTCGACCCGCGGACTGCGCCGACGAACCGGTCGAGCTGGGCGTCGAGCGGGAGCTGGACCAGCAGCCGCGCGGCGAGGGCAGCGAGCCCGAACGCGATCGCCGCGGCGACGACCTGGGTGGCGATCCCGCCGGGGCCGGCGGGACCGATCCGACCGAGCAGGCCGACCAGGACCGCGGTCGTGACGACGGCGGCGAGGGTAGACAGGACGAGGCGCTCTCGGACGGACACGTCACCGCTTCGGGGACGCGTTGAACCGATACCCCACGCCGCGCACCGTCTCGAGCAGCCCGGAGGCGGCGCCGAGCTTCTCGCGCAGCCGCTTCACGTGCGTGTCGACGGTGCGGGTGTTGATGTCGGGGGGCATGTCCCACACGTCCTGCAGCAGTGTACCCCGGTTCTGGACCCGCCCCGGCCGCGACGCGAGGCGGTGGAGCAGCTTGAACTCGGTGGCGGTGAGCACGATCTCCTCGCCCTCGACGAACACCCGGTGCCCCTGCAGATCGATCCGGAGCGGCCCGAACGTCCAGACCTGGTCCGCGTCGTCCACCTCGACCACCGCGGGGGCGTCGTCTCCTGCCCCGCCGGCCCGCCGGAGCACCGCCCGGACCCGCAGCAGGAACTCCCGGACCGAGAACGTCGACTTCACGACGTAGTCGTCGGCCCCGACCTCGAACCCGACGACCCGGTCGATCTCCTCGCCCCGGGCGGTCAGCATGATCACCGGGACCGCGGCGAGGTCCGGGTTCGCGCGGATCCGTCGGCAGACCTCGGTGCCGGTGATGTCGGGCAGCATCAGATCGAGCACCACCAGCGACGGGCGGATCTCGCGCAGCCGGTCGAGCGCCTCTTGCCCCGACGCGGCCAGCACGGTGTCGAACCCTTCGCGCCGCAGCGCGAGGTGCAACAGGTTCCGGAGATCGTCCTCGTCGTCCACGATCAGGATCGGTCCCGCTGGGTGCACGGTCACCTCGCGCGGAGGCGGTAACGCGACGACCCATCGAGGCAACCCATGTCACGCGACCGTGACCGGGCCGTTCCGCCGACGGCACCGACGACCCGGGCGATCGAGCCGGGGCGTCCGGTGCGATCGCGAGGATTCAGCGGAGTTGTCGGCGGATCGCTCCACCGCGGACGGGTTGGGACGGGAAATCGGAGCCGCGGCCGGGTACGCTGCGCATCCCATGATCGCACTGTGTTCGTACGTCCTCGCCGCGTGGGCCGCATCGTCCGATCCCGACCTGAAGTGGCGGACGATCACCACCGAGCACTTCGACATCCACTTCCACCAGGGGATCGAGCAGGTCGCCGACGAGTTCTCGGCCACGGTCGAGGACGTGTACGGCACGATGACCGACGAGCTCGCGTGGACCCCGCACGGGCGGACCCAGGTCGTGCTGATCGATCGGACCGACGACGCGAACGGATTCGCGTCCGCCGTGCCGTATCCGCAGATCACGATCTACGTGACCGCGCCGACCGCCGGCTCGACGCTCCAGCTGTACGAGGACTGGGACCAGGCGATCTTCACCCACGAGTTCACCCACGTCCTGCACATGGACACGAACCACGGGATCGTCCGCGCGGCCCGGCTGGTCGTCGGGCGGATCGCGTCGACCAACAGCCTGTCGCCCGGGTGGATGATCGAGGGCCTCGCGACGTTCCAGGAGACCCGCCACACCGCGGGCGGACGCGGCCGGGCCAGCTTCCCGGACATGATCAAGCGGACGGCGGTGGTCGAGGACGACTTTCCCCCGCTCGGCAACCTGGACGGATTCCAGCCGGATCCGCCGAGCGGCAACCTCCGGTACCTGTTCGGGCAGGATTTCATTCAGTACGTGGCAGACCAGCAAGGCGCCGACGTGTGGACGAAGTGGATCCACACCTACGGCGGGTGGGTCCCGTTCTGGCTGCCCACCCGGCGCGCGTTCGGGCGCCAGCTCGTGCCGCTGTACCAGGACTGGAAGGACGCGTCGTTCGCGAAGTACACCGCGCAGGCCGAGGCGATCCGCGCCGAAGCCCCGATCACCACCGGCCGGCTCGTCAGCGACCCCGCGGCGAGCTGCGTCGCGCCCGCGTACGCCCCGGACGGCGAGAAGCTCGTGTGGAGCTGCTACGATCTGCGGCTCGGCTCGGCGATCTGGCTGGCGGACGGCGACGGGTACGCGCCGGTCAAGCTCACCCAGAACAACGGCGCTGCGTACTTCACCTGGCGGGCCGACAGCCGGGCGTTCGTGTACGCCGCGGCCCACATCGTGAACCAGTTCAACGTGTGGTCCGACATCTACCTGTACACCGGAGTCGAGACGCCCGGGCACGGCTCGACCGCGGTCCTGACGAACGGCGCGCGGGCGCGGGACCCGGACTTCTCGCCCGACGGCTCGCGCCTCGTGTACGTGGTGAACGACGCGCAGAACAACCAGCTCGAGTCGATGACGGTCGATCGGCGCCAGCGCGAGCTGACCGACAACACCGATCACACCCAGTACTCGACCCCCCGGTTCTCGCCGGACGGGAAGTGGCTCGCGCTGTCGGTGTGGCGCGAGGGCAACCGCGACCTGTGGCTGTACGACCCCGACGGCCACCCGGTGCGGCGCCTGACGATGGACGTGGCGATCGACACCGATCCCACCTGGTCGCCCGACGGGAAGTGGCTGTTCTTCGACTCGGATCGATCCGGCGTGCCGAACGTGTACGCGATCGAGCTCGCCACCGAGCGACTGTGGCAGGTCACGAACGTGGTGACCGGCGCGATCAAGCCGACGATCCACCCCGACGGCCACCAGTTCGCGTTCATGCAGTACAGCGCCGACGGGTGGGACGTGTACGTCGCCCCGCTCGACCCGACCACGTTCCGCGACCGCGGGCTGTTGCCCCGGCCGATCGAGCACGGCGCGCCGATCCCGGCGATCGGACCGTCGACCCGTCCGCCGGACGACGACGACGCCACCGCGTCGATCGAGCCGTGGGCGCCCCCGGACGGTCGCGCGCCCTCCGGAGTCGCATCGGGACAGGACCCAGCGGCGCGGGGTGTCGGCCCGGCGGCGCGGGCGCTCCGCCCGGTGACCCCGTTCGACGCGCTGGGACGGCCGCTCGCGCCCGGGTGGTTGCCGATCGCGGACGTGCCGCGCGGGCACCCGCAACAGACGGAGGCGATCGACAACTTCGGTGACACCACCGTCGAGGACGCGTTCGGCGAGGAGAAGGACTACCCGTTCCGGATCACGCCGCACCGGTACAACCCGCTGCCCACGCTGCGCCCGCGGTACCTGCTGCCGGTGATCCAGACCACCCCGTACGTCCCGCGGACCCTCGACTTCACCTGCCCGGATCCGGCGTTCTGCTTCGGGTTGCAGGGCACCCTCGCCACCGGCGGGGTCGATGCGCTGTCGCGGTACGGGTGGGGCGGGACCCTGTCGTACCGGACGGACGCCGACGCGCTCCAGGGCTCGTTCGGCCTGACGATCAACCGGTTCTTGCCGGTGTACTCGTTCGGCGTGTCGACCGCCGCGGTCGCCACCACCACCCTCGCGTTCGTGGCGGATCCGCCGACCACCGCCGACGGCGGGCTCGCGGTCGTCACCACCGAGCCGCCCACCTACTACTGGGACCGGCGGACGACCGCGTTCGCGACGGTGTCGTGGCCGTACCGGTTGCGGACCACCGCGTTCGCCCAGTACAGCTTCGGCGATCGGCGGCCGCGGTTCGAGCTGCCGAGCAACGTGTACGAGCCGAGCGTGCCGTTCGTCGGGTACATCGGCGCCGTGTCCGGCGGGTGGCGGTACGCGTGGTCCGAGCCGACGGCGTACGCGATCTCGGCCGAAGACGGCGAGGTGTTCTCGCTGGTCGGCACGCTGCGGGCGCCGTGGCTCGGCTCGTTCACCCGCGATCGCGACACTGACGCGCTCGAGCCGCTGACCCAGCTCCAGCTCACGAGCGAGATCCGCAAGTACTGGACCAACCCGTGGCTCGCGAACCACGTGCTGGCGGTGCGCGCCGCCGCCGGCGTCACGTTCGGCCAGAACGAGTTCTTCGGGAACTACCTGCTCGGCGGCAGCATCGGCGACTCGGCGTTCCTCGCGACCCCGGACGAGTTCCGGATGATCCGCGGGTACCCGTTCGGGGCCGACGTGGGCGACCTGTACTGGCTCGGGAGCGCCGAATACCGGCTGCCGCTGCTCCGGATCGAGCGCGGGGTCGGCACGGTGCCGCTGTACGGGCGGACCCTCGCCGGGGCGGTGTTCGTCGACGCGGGCAACGCGTTCGTCAGCCCGTCGCTCGAGACCGGGATCCCGCCGACCGCGCTCGACCTGCTCGACGCCGCGGTGACGGACCCGCTGGTCGGCGTCGGAGCGGAGGTGACGTTCCGGGCGGTGATCGGTTGGGGGGT
>JBEBJW010000195.1:0-8798 GCA_040079715.1 Myxococcota bacterium
ACCACGAACCGAGCGCGGTCATCCCGAGCGACATCGCCCCCACCGTCGCGAGCGCGACGAGCACGATCGGCAACACGTCGCGAACCAAGCGGGTCCGGAGAGGGTTCACCGGTACCCCCTCGGCGTTCACACCACGCTCTTTAGGGCGAAGAACCTGGACCGAGAGCTCACCGCGGCAGCGCCCGGATCGGCCGCTGGGGGTCGCCCCGGCGCGGGCCTCTCTGCGCCCAGTTCGACCGAACGGGCTAACAGGGTCCGGGAGGCAAAGATGTGGGCGATGGTGTGGACCCGCCTCGCTGCGGGCGAGGTGCCTCCGGACGCGATCGTCGCCACGCTCGGCGGCGGCCCGTACACGTTGCCCGGCGACGCGGAGCGGCTTGGGTTCCTCGACGACGGGACGCTGCTCGCGCAGGTCGGGGTCGAGGTGCTCGCGCTCGACCGGTCCGGCGATGGGTCCGTGCTCACCGAGCCCCGGTTCGTGTTCGACACCGCCGGTCACGCGTGGCCGATCGGCTCGGCCCCGCTCCCCACCGGACCGTGTACCCCCGCCGAGCCCGAGCAGCTCGCCCTCGCCGCCGGGGGGGTGGTCCGCGCCTGCCGCCGCGACCTGTGGGTCGACGACCGCCGCGTGCTCCGCGACCTGCACTTCAGCGCGAGCGTCGGCGCTGACCCGACCGGGCGGCTCGCGGCGGTCGGCGAGCCCGGACGGCTGCGGATCGTAGACACCGAGCGGGGCAAGCGCGTGGCCGACGTGCAGGTCGACGCGACCCCGCGGACGGTCACCTGCCGCGGCGAGCGCTGCGTGGCCGGCGCGTTCGGCGGGCCGTGGATCTGGGACGCCGGTCTCGGCGCCACCGAGCTCGCGGTGCCCGGCCCCGAGCCGGTCGTGTTCGCCGCGCTCGGCCCGGACGGCGCGCTCGCCGCGGTCACCGCGGCGCGGGTCGTGGTGACGAGCGACCTGCGTCCAACGTGTGTCCTGCCGCTGCCCGTCCCGGTCGACCCGAGCGGCCTCGCGGTGATCGCACCCGACGGCGCGCGGGTGGTGATCCATCCGGGCGAGCGCAGCCAGGGCCTGGTGGTGGTCGATCCCGGAGCGTGCACGTTCGTCGCGACCGGCGCGGGGCCTCGGTTCACCGGCGTCGCTTCGGCCGCGGGTCAGTGGGCGCTCGGCACCCCCTCCGGCGTTCGGTGGGCCGACGCCGACGGGCGGCTGGTGGGCGCCGAGATCCCCGGCAGCCCTGCCAACGAGCTGTGGTCCGGCGCTGACGCGGTGGCGTGGAGCCTGTCGTACGACGACCGGCTCCCGCCGACCGAGGTAGGCTCGCTCGCCCCGGGCGCCACCGAGCCCTCGGTGGTCTCGCCCACCTCGAGCCAGCGGTGCCCGGCGCTGGAGCGGGTCGGGTGGACCTGCGACGTGGAGACACCGTGGGCGCAGATGGCGGGCGACAACGTCGGGCGGCCGGAGCTCCACCGGATGGACACCGAACACGGCACAGTGCTCGAGGTCGGGGTCCAGGCGCGGGCGGCGGCGCGCGGCCGCGAGGTGTACGCGCTCGACCTGACGCGGAGCCTCGACGGCCACCTGTCGCGGCACACCGAGGCGTGGGTCCAGCAGGCGGGGGTGCTCACCCGGCTCCGCAACGTCCCGCCGCACCCCGAGGTCGCGCTGTCCCGCGACGGGGCTCTGTTCGTCGCCGCCGGGAAGGCAGGCACCGGGTTCTACGCGCTGCCGGGGGACGGGCCCTCCGCGACGTTCCCCGAGATGCCCGGCTGGCCGGTCGACGTCGAGCTCGACCTCGCGGGCCGTTGGGTGGTCGTGCTGTCGACCCGCCGCGGCGGTGTACGAGCGGACGGCCTCCGGCGTGGAGCAGCGGCGGATCGTCGAGCTCGACGGGCCCACGCCGATCGACGCCGCGTGCATGGGCGACCGGCTGGCGATCGTCCGCGACGACGGCAGCGTGCAGATCGTGGACCTGGAACGCCTCACGGCGTCGCGGTGATCAGAACCCGAGGTCGTACGGCTGTGGTACGGAGGACGCGATGTGGGCACAGACCTGGGCTCACGGTCGGGACTCGGGGCGGAGCCACCGCGCGATCCGGTTCACCAGGTCACGGGCGAGCGCCTCGTCGGTCAGCTCGATCAGGTCACCGGGCCCTCCCGGGCGGCGCCTATCCTACCTGTCCCCGATCTTGTGGCCACCTTCACCGCTTCTGCGGCACCGACCCGCGGTTCGAGCTCCGGTCCGCGCACATGAGCTGCCTGAGACATGTGGCTCAGGGTCGGCGTTTCCAACCCGACCGGGGAGGGCGTGACGTGAGCACCTTCCCGTTGTTCGATCTGAAAGTTCGCGCTGGCAGCTTGACCCTACTGCTCCCTGATGATTCGCTCCTTGGCGCGTTGTGCGACATTGCTCGGCAAGGCATTCATCCTCCCGACCAGATGCCGTTCAGGATTCCGTGGACGAGGGCGAGCAGCCCACGTTTCGAGTGGGACTTCTTTCGCCATCATTGGCGAGCGAGGTCAGAGTTGCGCCCGGTTGGGTGGTGCCTCGAGCTGGCAGTTGTGCATGACGGAATTCCGATCGGTGTTCAAGGACTGACTGGCCATGACTTTCAACGTCTGCGTCAGGTGTCAACATCGTCGTGGCTTGCCCTGCCCATTCAGCGAAAGGGGTTCGGAACCCGCATGCGGGCCGCGGCTCTCACCTTGGCGTTTGATTATATGAACGCGGAAGTGGCAGACTCCGTCGCATTCTCGGACAATCTTGCCTCCGCAGGAGTGAGCCGCTCGCTCGGCTATCGAGAGAATGGTCGTGAGCAGGTGATGCGAGAGGGCGTGCTATCTGAGGCGATCCGCTATCGCCTAACTCGCGACGCCTGGTCCCCTTCCCCGGAGTCGCGTGTCGAGGTCAGCGGATTCGAGAGCTGCCGTGGACCGTTAGGGCTCCCCTAGGACGGCCGTGAGTGCGGTGCTGCGCCGCTCTGGGTGGGTCACCCAGGTTGGGGTCGCGGCGTTCCGCGCCACCCGGCCCGACGTGGACCAGCGGTTCACCTGTCGCGCTGACAGGGAGGTGGAGGGCGCGGTCGGACGCGACAGGCTCCGCGAGGTGGCCCATCAGCCACGTGACCCATCAGCCACGGTGGGAGGCCGCAGCGTGCGCGCCGGGTGATCGGAGGGACCGGAGGTGCGTGACCCATCAGCCACGGTGGGAGGCCGCAGGGTGCGCGCCGGGTGATCGGAGGGACCGGAGGTGGTCGTGGTGGTCGGTCGGAAGGTGCGCGACGCGGCGGAGGCCGCCGAGCTGAGGGCGCGGGGGTCGCGATGGCGATGGCCGGCACCACGTCGTTCCCAGACACCCCGCTGTGCGTGGTCGGGCTCGTGGTCGACGCGGCGGGCGGGGTCCACGCCTCGGACGAGGTGTGCCGCGCCGGCGGGTGCGATCACCGCGGGGGCGGCGGCGCGGCGAGGGCGGACGCGCGTCCGGTGACCGTCGCGGCGGCCGGTGGCCTACGTTCCAGCCGGACGCCACGGGACGGTGGCGACCAGCAGCAAGGCCGCCTCCTCCGACGGCGCCGACGCCGCCACGATCGACCGGACCTCCCGGAAGAACCCGCGCTGGAGCTCCTGGATCCGCGCGAGGTCCGCGCGGGCCACCGAGAACGCGTTGAAGCTCACGAGGTCGTCGGGGCCGGGGTTCAGCGCCCGCTCGGCGACGACGGTGGCCCAGTGGTGGCGGATCCGCCGGAGGTCCGCGTCCGCCTGCGGCGCGACGAGGGACTCCCGTCGCCCGAGCGCGATCACCCCGTCGTCCCGGGCGGCCCCGGCGGCGATCGCCGCGTCGAGCTCCCGCTCGGCCTGGTCCTCGTCCAGCGGGAGGCGGTCGGCGAGCCACCGGACGGCGTCGGCGCGGGTCGAGCCCGCCGGCAGCGTGTCGAGCACCGCGAGCACCGCCGGACCCCACCGGTGGTCGGTCGCCCACCGGATCGTCGCCTGGCGCCGCGCGACCCGGTCCCGGAGCGCGGGCACCCGGTCCACGTCGACCAGGAGCGCGACGAGGTCCACCACCCGCCCGGTGGCCGCCTCGACCAGCGACATCACCTCGGGGAGGCGCCCGGCGGCGTCGCCGCGGAGCAGCCGGCCGACCTGGTGGCGCGACAGCCCGGACCGCTGGGCCAGATCGCCGTGCGGGACCGGCCCGACGAGCGCCTGGAGCCACGGGTGGACCACCTCGGGGCGGTCGGGATCGAACGCCGGCGCGGCCTGCCGGTGGAACCGGGCGATCACCGACGGGACGTCGACGCCGAGCCGAGCCGCGTCGCGCAGGACCTGCCCGAACGTCGGGCTGCGCAGGCCGCGCTCCCACTTCGCCGCGACGTTGCTGGTGTACCCGAGGCGGCGGGAGAACCCGATCTGCGACCGGGACCCGCGCAGCGCACGCATCAACTGCCGAGCTACATCGTCCATCTGTTCCAGTATCGCACGGACGGGTCCCGGATCGACCCACAGTTCGTGCGATCCGGGGGTAGCGGCGGGGATGGGTCGCGCTACGATCCGACCATGGAGTCCACATGTCGTACCGATGGCCGATTGTCGCTGCCGTTTCCGTGAGCTGCATGCCGAACGGCGAGCCGCCCCAGGCGTCCGGGGTCCAGTTCGGGGAGGAGGGCCTCCGCCTGTGTGGGGAAGCGTCGGTCGAGCCGTGGGACGCCGACGACATCCCCGACCTGGTCACCGAGGCGCCGGCGGTGCTGCGGGACCAGGCGGTGGGGGCGTGGCTCGGCGACGCCGCGATCATGGGCGGCGGGCAGGCCGCGCTGGCGGTGGAGCTGGCCCTCGCGGACGGCCCGGTGGAGCTGGTCCGGATGACGCCGGCCGATCGAGACGGGTGCGAGGGCGAGGTGCGGATCCCGATCACGGTCGCCGTGGACGGCGGCTCGGCGGTCGCGGCCACGCTGGCTGGGACCCTCGCGATCAGCGCCACCTACTGGTACTTCGACACGTTCGTCGACGGCGCGGAGGTCGCGGGGACGCTCCTGCCGTCGAACGGGGTACCGCTCGCCGCGGCCGAGCTCGAGTTCGGGGGGCTGACCCGGGTGATGGACGCGCTTGGCCCGATGGAGACCTCGATCCACTTCAAGTTCTACGAGCCGGACCCGGGGGTCGAGGTCGACCCGAACGCGTACGAGACCTGGGCGCAGGTCGTGCTGACCCGCTGAATCGCGGCGTCGTTCGCCGACTCCACGCCGCCGGCGGCACGCGTCGGGACCGCGCGCTGCACCGGCACCTCCTCCCCGTCCGAGAACGTGGTCCATCCGTCGCCCTTGCGCACGGGACCTCCCACCCCGTCGTACCTCGGGGCCGATCCGAACGCAGCCTGCGATCGGGGACCGCGAACCGGTCGGCGCCCCGACCTCGAACCGCCTCGCGCGGCCGCGGCGGCGGGACCCTGCGCAGGCGGTTCGGCGCGTGGTATGGTACGCGCCATGCTGATCTTCGCAGTGTTCGCCTGCGCGCCCCCGGAGGCGGAGTCGACCCCGGCCGCGTCGACGACGCCGACCACGATCGGTCCGAACCCGTCGACCACCGACCCGACGGACCCGTCGACCACCGACCCGTCCACGACCGACCCCTCGACGACCAGCACGTCGACCGGCACGTCGACGACCGACCCGTCCACCACGACCCCGCCGGCGCCGGTGGTCGACCTCCGCGACGGCGAGCTCGACCTGATGCCGCTCGGCGACTCGATCACCCTCGGAGTGAGCGGCGGGTACCGCAACGGCGTGTACGAGGCGCTCACCGCGGCCGGGTACGCGGTGGACCTCGTGGGGACGCAGTCGGACCCGTACACCCAGGTCCCGGACCACGACCACGAGGGCCACTCCGGCTACAGCACGTGGAACGTGCTCGACGAGCTCGACGGCTGGCTGGCCGCCGGCGACCCGGACGTGGTGCTGCTGATGATCGGCACGAACGACGTAGCGTGGTGGATCGCGGAGGACGTGACGGACGTGGCCGACCGGCTCGACCAGATCGTCGACCGGATCCTCGCGTCGCGCGCCGGGGTCACGGTGGTGGTGGCGACGATCCCGCCGGAGTCGTCGCAGCTCGTGGCCCCCGACTACGTCGACCGGGCGCTGCTCGCGGCCGAGTACGACGCGGAGGTGCGCCTGCGGGTGGCGGCCCACCCGGACCACGTGTACCTGGCCGACGTGGAACCGGCGCTCACCGTGGACGACCTGTACGACGGGATCCACCCGGACGAGGACGCGCACGACGTGATCGCGCAGGTGTGGGTCGACGCGCTCACCCCGCTGCTGCCGTGACGGTCCGAGGGCGCCCAGGACCTCCGATGACCCCACGACGGGACGCTGACCTTTAACGGGATCGGGCGCGGCGACGACGATCCAGTTCGACCCGAAGCTCGGGAACGGCCTCGTGACGCACGCGTTCGAGTGGACGGCGCCGACCCGCGGGCTCGACCACGTCACCGGCGCGGACGGCACGACGTTCGCGCCGTTGAACGTCAGCAAGCTCTGAGTCGCGCCCTACAGGTTGCGCGCGAGGCGGACCGAGACCGCGGACCGCGGCAGGGTGCCGTCGAGCCACCCGTCGCCGCGGTGGACCATCCGGCCCCACGCGAACCCGAACCGCCAGCCGGCGGCGTGGATCCGCAGCCCGACGTCGACCTCGGTCCCGAGCCAGCCGGGGCCGAGGACCCCGGGCAGGTCGAGGCCGGTGCGCTCCCACAGCACGGCGAGCGGCACCTCGGCGACCTCGGCGAGCCGGATCGTCGGCGCCAACCGCAGGTACGCCCCCTCGTACACCCCGCCGAGCGACGGGAGATCGTCGGACGTCCGCTGCTCGTACGCGTCGGCGGTGGCGGTCGCGACCACGTGCTCGAACCCGACGAGGTCGACGTCGAAGTCCGGGTGGAGCCCGCGGAGCCGATCCGGGTTGCCCGGCAGGTCGAGCCACGACGGGATCGCGGTCGCCCCGCCGGCGGCGACCGACAGGATCACCAGCGGCAGCCGGTGGGACGCGACATCGACCTGCCCCGCGGCGCCGAGCGTCGAGCCGGCGAGCTCGAGCGGCAGCAGGAGCTCGTCGCCGGGATCGGGCTCGACCCCGACCTCGACCATCGCGTCGCCGGCGACCCGGACCCAGGTCGGCAGCGACCGGGGCATCACCACCAGCGCCGACAGCGCGCCGAACGACCCGTCCGGCCGGAACACCCCGCCGCCGTCGGTGTACCGGACGCCGACCTCCCCGGCCGCGGTCACCACGTTCGGACGGTCCGACCGGAACACGCGGTGGCTCGCGACGGTGACCGCGACCGCGGCCTCGTACACCGACCGCATCTCGGTCGGGCACGCATCGCGCGAGGCCTGGTCCCAGCCCGGGGCGTCGGCGGCGGCGACGGCGGCGTCGGCCGGGGCTTCGATCGTCCGCCCGCTGCACCACGGGAGGTGGCGGCCGATCCGCCCGGACACCCACTCGGCCGACTGGTCGAGCCCGCGCCGGAACCGGAGCCCGGCCGCGAGCCCGTCGAGCGTGGTCGGGAACACCCGGTCGGATGTGGCGTCGACCCGGGTGCCCGGCGTCTCCGGCACCTGCTCGCCGAACAGCGCCACCGGCGACCACGGCGGCGGATCGATCGCGCCGTACCCGTTCTGGGCGGCGATCCCGGCCCCGAGCGACACCGGCAGCCTGCCGGCGGCGAAGAACAGCGGCGACCGCCGGTGGTTCGAGTTCCGGGTCACGAACGCCTGCTCGACGGTCAGCGCGACGTCGCGGAGGGTGGTCGTCGCGGGCGCGTCGGCGTCGACGGTCAGCATCGACCCGGTCGACGCGACCCCGCGGGTCTCGAGCGTCCGCACCTGGAGCACGGCGAGCGTGTTCCGCGACAGCTGGGCCTCGGCCCCGACGACCATTCGCTGGCGGGCGGCGAACGCGCCGGCGGGGGCCTCGGTCGGGCCGCGGCGGGGCAGCACCGCGCCGGCGACCCCGAGGTAGTACCCGCGGACCCCGAACTCCACCCGGTCGAACGGCTCGAGGTACGGCAGCCGCCCGCGGTGGACCGGCTCGCACCACCGGGCGCCATCGTACGGGCGCTCCGCGAGCGCGCGCGGGCCGTCGATCGCGGCCGTGTCGGCGTGGAGCGCGAGGTCGTCGAGCCGGACCGCGGCCCCGCGATCGTCGCGGTCGACGGGGGCGGCCCCGACCCCGGCGCGGATCGTGATCGCGCGCGCCCCGACGAGCGGGGCCAGCGTGCCTTCGTTCGTGTGTGCGCCGACGGCGACGGTCGCGGAGAGCCCGCCCTCGGCGTGGGGGCCGACCGCGAACGCGAGCCGGGTCCAGCGCCCGGCCCGCCCGCCGCACGGCCCGGCGCCGGGGCCGAACCGGACCGCGGCGATCTCCTGCCCCTCGGCGTGGAGCGCGGCGGTCCCGCCCCGGTCGGCGTCGCAGGTCAGGACCAGGTCCCAGGTCACGGTCCGGGTCTCGGCCGCGTCGGCCGGCTCGGCCTGCGCCACCGCCGTCACCGACGCGAGGTTCGCGTTCGACAGGATCATCCGCGCGACCACCAGCGGGTGGCCGGGAGCGGTCGGGGTCACGGTCAGCCACGACTCCCAGGTCCACGCGCCGATCCACGGGACGGTGGTGACGAGCGCGCCGCCGTGCCACTGCCCGTCGAGGCCCTTGTCGACCCAGGTCGACGCGAACCCGCCCTGGCCCTCCCCGCTCCCGCTCGTCGACTGGTACACGGCCCCGTCGGCGGCAGCGAGGGGGGCGGTGC
>JBEBJW010000196.1:0-8785 GCA_040079715.1 Myxococcota bacterium
GCGTTCGTGAAGGGCCCCACTCGGGGCAATCCCCGGGGGGCACTCCCCGCGGGGGACACCCCCCACCTGGAGCGTCGGCCAGCCACGTGGTTCCGACGCGCCCACGATTCTCGGGATCCCAGGAGACACGCCGCTCATGACGACCCAGAAGGAACACGCCGAGCCTGAGGTCCAGCACCTGATCGACATGGGCAAACAGCGTGGGTACGTGACGTACGAGGAGATGAACAACTTCCTCCCCACGCACCTGATCTCCAGTGAGCGCCTCGACGACGTGATGATCATGTTCTCGGACATGGACATCGAGATCGTGAACGAAGCGCGGAAGCGCGCGGCGGAGGAGCGGCGGGGTCCGCCGAAGCCGGGCGAGGAGGCCAAGCCCGGCGCCGAGGCCACCCGGAGCAACGATCCGGTCCGGGTCTACCTGCGGAAGATGGGGTCGGTCGCCCTGTTGTCCCGCGAGGGCGAGATCGAGATCGCCAAGCGGATCGAAGAGGGCGAGTTCACCGTCAAGCGGATCGCCCTCACCTCCGCGCTCGGCGTCCAGTTCGTCGACGACCTGATCTTCGAAGACGAAGAGCGGATCCAGAAGGCGGTCAAGAGCGGCAAGCGGCCCCGCCCCACGCGGACCAAGCAGGGCCAGACGCTCGGCGAGGTCAAGACCGCCGCCGAAGACCTGCTGAAGAAGCTCGCCACCTGCCGGGACGAGCTCGAGAAGGCCAAGAGCAAGAAGCGCCGGTCCGAGGTCGACGAGCAGATCGCCGAGACCGAAGACGAGCTGCTCGGCTACATGGACACCCTCGAGCTGTCGAAGAAGCAGACGGCGCTGGTGTCGCAGCGGATCCAGGACGCGTGGACCCTGATCGCGCGGGCCGAGAAGGAGATCGAGAAGGTCGCGCGCGACGCCCGGCTCCCGGTCCGCGAGCTCCGGCCGTCCATCCGGAAGGTCCGTCGGTCGTACGACGCGGGCGGGCGCGAGGTGATCGAGCGCACCGGGATCCCCGAGGCCGAGTGGAAGGAGTTCGACAGCCGCGTCCGGTGCGAGCTCCGCAAGGTCCGCAAGATCGAGAAGGCCACCGGGATGACCCGGGACGACCTGTCGCGGGCCGCGCTCGAGCTGAAGCGCGGGGAGGCGCTGGCCGAGCAGGCGAAGTGCGAGCTGGTCGAGGCGAACCTCCGGCTGGTCGTGTCGATCGCCAAGAAGTACACGAACCGCGGCCTGCAGTTCCTGGACCTGATCCAGGAGGGCAACATCGGCCTGATGAAGGCGGTCGAGAAGTTCGAGTACCGCCGCGGCTACAAGTTCTCGACCTACGCCACCTGGTGGATCCGCCAGGCGATCACCCGGGCGATCGCCGATCAGGCGCGGACGATCCGGATCCCGGTCCACATGATCGAGACGATCAACAAGCTGATCCGCACCCAGCGGCACCTCCAGCAGGAGCTCGCCCGGGATCCGCGCCCCGAGGAGATCGCCGAGAAGATGGAGATGGCGGTCGAGAAGGTGCACAAGATCCTGAAGATCGCGAAGGAGCCGATCAGCCTCGAGACGCCGATCGGCGAGGAAGAAGACAGCCACCTCGGCGACTTCATCGAAGACAAGGGCACGCTGTCGCCGGCCGAGAACATGGTCAACGCCTCGCTGTCCGAGGCGACGCGGAAGCTGCTCGCCACGCTGACCCCGCGCGAGGAGCGCGTCGTGAGGCTCCGGTTCGGGATCGGCCAGCCGCACGACCACACCCTCGAGGAGGTCGGGCACGACTTCGAGGTCACCCGCGAGCGGATCCGGCAGATCGAGGCGAAGGCGCTGCGCAAGATGCGGCACCCGTCGCGGAGCAAGCGTCTGCGGGCGTTCATCGAAGGATGACGGGAGCTGGGCCCGTAGCTCAGTCGGTCAGAGCACCCGGCTCATACCCGGAGGTGCCCAGGTTCGAGTCCTGGCGGGCCCACCTGAATCCTCCGCTCGACCGCTCGGGGCTGGGCGGAACCACCGACCGGAGCGAACGTTGAACGACGACCAGGTGACCCTCGAGCGGCTGGACGCGCTGGACCGGGACGTGGCGCGCCTCGACACCGAAGCCGCCGGCCTGCGGACCCGGTTGTCCGACGCCGAGACCGGGCTGACCGCGGCCGAGACCGCCCGGGCGACCGCGGCCCAGGCGCTCGAGGCGAGCAAGACCGAGGAGCGGGTCCACCAGCGCCGGGTCGAGGAGCTGCGCGGGTCGCGGGGCGCGGCGCTGCGGGTGCTGGAGACGGGGATCGGCAACGCCGACGCCGCCCAGCGCCAGCTCGAGAAGTGCGACGCGCTGATCGACGAGGCCGAGACGGCGGTGTTGACCCAGCTCGAGGCGCAGGACGCGCTGAACGCGACCCTCGACCACGCCGACCGGGTCCTCGCGACCGCCCGGACCACCCTGACCCTCGCGAAGGCCGAGGTGCCGCCGAAGCTCGACCAGAACGCGTCGGCGCGGATCACCCGCCTCGCGGGCCGGAGCACCCTGCTCGAGGCGCTCCCGAACGATCTGCGCCAGCGCTATGAAGGGTTCCGGAGCCGCGGGCGGTGGGCCGTCGCGAAGATCAAGGCCGACGTGTGCGAGGCGTGCGCGATGACGGTCCAGCCGCAGATGGCCGCCGATCTGCGGAAAGGCCGGCTGGTCGCCTGTCACGGGTGCCACCGGTGGCTGTCGGACCCCACCCTCCCCTCCGCATAGCGACCACCACAGGCCAGCGCGGCAGCGGGAGCGACGAGGTCGGGCCGACGACGCACCGCCGACGCGCCCGACCCCGTCAGGGTCGGCTCAGTAGCCGCAGTACTCGACCTTGTCCGCGCAGCAGTCCCCGTACTGGGCGCACGCGTCGTCGCAGTAGCAGCCGTCGGGGGCCTGCCCGCCGCACGCGCCGGGCGCGCCGCAGGTCGAGCACGACGGGTCGAACTGGTCCCATTGGCCGAGCTGGTTCAGTCCGGGAGGCAGGCACCGGGTGGGGAGCACCCAGCTCCCGCCGACCCACGCCGCCGTGGTCGCGCACGCGTCTTCCCAGGTCTGGTCGGACGGGACGTTGTACAGCGTCCCCTCGAACCGGTGGACCCCGTCGACGCACCCGAGGTCCCGGATCGAGCCCCAGTACGCGAAGCACGCCCCGTCGACCACGTCCCACTCCCCCCACTGATTGAGGCCCGCGGGCGGGCACCGATCCGGCACGCCCTGGTTGACCCCGTTGATGATCCCGACCTGAGCGCGACACGCGCGGTCCCACGACTCGAACCACGGAATGTTCCACAGGATCGACGAGTACTGCCGGAGGCCCGGCATCCGGCACCCGTCGTCCTGGAACCCGCCCCAGTTGCTCGCGTGGGCCGAGCCCGAGGCGAACAGTCCGACGAACAGCATCACACCACGCATGAGTCCCTCCTGCCGGCGCGTCCTCGACCATCGGTCGCCCCCGACTCCGCCTGGCCATCCGAACGTACGTGCAGCCCAATTGACCGCAGTCGCCAAGCTGTACCGATCGGTACCGGCCCCCCGGACGTCCGGACGCGCTCACAACCGGCTCCCGTACGCGATGCACACCGCCGCTCGCTGCGGTTCGACCGACACTCCGGCCGGCCCGAGGTGAACCGCGACGGTGGACACCGACGCCAGCGCCAGGCTGCACTTGACGGTCCCGAACCGGCTGTGGACGATCCGGAGCTCGGAGGCGTCGGCCGCGAGCGGCAGCCTGCGGGTCGGCGCGGTCGCGACGGAGGCGCCGTCGATCTCGACCGTCCCCCAGCCGCCACCGGTCTGGGTGACGGTGAGGAGCACCTCGGCGGGCGGCTCGACCGAACCGGGTGGACGCGCGCGGGCCGGTCGCGCAGGCGGCGCGTCCCCGGTCGCCCGGACCAGAACAGCGGCGCCCGGGTCGATGCCGTCAGGGGCCTCGGCCTCGGCCGGGTCGCCCACACCGGCGTCCTCGGCGGCGTTCGGGACTGGCGGCGACGGGATCGTGGACTCGACCGCCGGGGACGACAGGTTCACCGCCGCGGACGCCTCGTCGAGCGACGCCGACGCCGACGGGTCGGCCGCGATCGCGCCGACCGAGGCCCGGGGGGCGACGAACGCCATCACCGCGGCGACCGCGGCGATGACGCCGAACCCGGTGACCCCCGCTGCGATCGCCGCGACGCTGAACCCGAGCCACACGAGGTCGATCGGACGGAGCGCCACCGGCGGGTCGTTCCGGGCGGGCGCCGCGGGCTCGGGCGCCTCTCCCGGCTCGGGGGTGAGCACCACGGTCGCGGCGGACAGCCGCTCGGTCCGGGGGTCGCTGTCGCTCCACCGCTCGGCCCGGAGCGCCCGGAGCGTGTCGTGGGTCCACGGCGGGGGCCAGACCGGCGGTCGCGTCCCGGCCCACCGCTGCTCGAACGCCTGGCAGTCCGGGGTCCGGCGCTCGGGATCCGGGGCGAGCGCGCCGTCGATCGCCCGCCACATCCGCTCTGGACAGTCCGGGCGGATCCGGGGGATCGGCGCGTAGCTCCCGTGGCGGATCCGGGCCTCGACGTCGCCGGGATCGTCGCCGGGAAACGCCTGCTGCCCGGTCACCATCTCGTACAGCACACACCCGACGGCGAAGATGTCGGCGCGATGGTCGACCGCGCGGGCGTCGACGAACTGCTCGGGTGCCATGTAGTTGAGCGTGCCCATCCGCGCGCCGTGGTGGGTCGACCCCGCGCCGCCGCCGAGGACCTTCGCGAGCCCGAAGTCGCCGATCTTCGGGATCAGGTCGTCGTCGTACGGTTGGAGCAGGATGTTGGCGGGCTTGATGTCCCGATGGACGAGGCCGAACCGGTGGACGGCGCGCAGCCCGCGCAGGATGCCACGGGCGAGCGAGTCGATCTGCATCTCGTCGAGCAGCCACCGCCGTCGGACGAACGCCTCGAGCGTGCCGCCCTCGACGAACTCCATCACCAGCACCGGCAGCCCGCGGTGCTCCTCGACCCCGTACACCCGGACGACGTTCGGGTGGTGGAGGGTCGACTGGAACCGCCCCTCGTCGGCGAACCGGCTCTGGATCGCGGGGTGGAGCAGGTTCAGCACCTTGAGCGCGAAGTCTCCGCCGAGCGTCGAGTGGCGGGCGCGGTACACCTCGCCCATCCCTCCGCCGCCGAGTCGATTCACGACCTCGTACGCCCCGATCCGTGTGTGCTCCGACAACAGCTCGTCGCACGACCTCAAACGCATCCGTCACTCCCCTGCTCGGAGGAGTGTCGCCGATCCGAAGGCGATCGGTGGCGATGTCCGCCGCGATCGCGCGGGTCCGCCTCCTTGGCGGTTGTACGGCGCTGACCTCATCCGCTCCTGCCAACCCCGGCTCACGGGTGGCGGCGCGCGAAGACAACGGAGGTTTGGTCCGAGGGGACCGTAAGCCGAGTTTTGTGCCTCCGTCCGGTTGCCCTCGCGGAGGTGGAGACCATTCCTCTACGACCGCCGTTACCGACGGCCTCCAGCAACCAACCCGGGAGCTCGGACGGGCCGCCCTCGAACGCTCCCTGCGCGGTCTTGCTCCGGATGGGGTTTGCCTGGCCGCCACCGTTACCGATGGCGCCGGTGCGCTCTTACCGCACCGTTTCACGCTCACCGCGACCTGCGCCGCGGCGCCCTGCTTTCTGTTGCACTTTCCTCCGGGTCGCCCCGACCGGGTGTTACCCGGCACCCTGCCCTGCGGAGCTCGGACTTTCCTCCCGCTCCCCCTCGCGAACGAGGAGTCGCCGGCGGTCCCCTGGTCCCCTCGAACCGCGCTCCCCGTAACCGACCCGCGGCTTGACCGGGCGCGGCGAACCGGTGAGCCTGCCCACGGAGGCGACGTGAGCGACAGCGAACGCGATCCGCTCGTGTACCACGAGGGCGATCGGCCCGGAAAGATCGAGGTCATCCCCACCAAGCCGCTGCGGACGCAGAACGACCTGTCGATGGCGTACACCCCCGGGGTGGCCGAGCCGTGCCGTGCGATCCACCGAAACCCGGCGGACGCCTACCGGTACACCGCGAAGGGCAACCTGGTGGCGGTGGTGACCAACGGCACCGCGGTGCTCGGCCTCGGCGACATCGGCCCCCTGGCGGGAAAGCCGGTGATGGAGGGGAAGGCCAACCTGTTCAAGAAGTTCGCCGACATCGACGTGTTCGACATCGAGCTCGACGCACGGACGGTCGAGGAGATGGTCGCGGCGGTCAAGGCGATCGCGCCGACGTTCGGCGGGATCAACCTCGAGGACATCAAGGCGCCCGAGTGCTTCGAGGTCGAGCGTCGGCTGGTCGAGGAGCTCGACATCCCGGTGTTCCACGACGACCAGCACGGGACGGCGATCATCTCCGCCGCCGCCCTGCTGAACGTCGCGGACCTGAGCCACAAGCCGCTCTCCTCGCTGAAGATCGTGTTCTCGGGCGCCGGAGCGGCCGCCCTCGCCTGCGCCCGGCTGTACGTGTCGCTCGGGGTCGAGCGGAAGAACGTCCGGCTGTTCGACAGCAAGGGCCTCGTCACGAAGGACCGGGCCGACCTGAACCCCGAGAAGGAGATGTTCGCCGCCGACGGCCCGCCGCTGTCGCTCGCCCAGGCGCTGGTCGGCGCCGACGGGTTCGTCGGGCTGTCGGTCGCGGGCGTGTTCGCGCCCGAGATGCTCGTCGGGATGGCGCCGAACCCGTTCATCTTCGCGATGGCGAACCCGGACCCCGAGATCCCGTACGCCGACGCGAAGGCGGCCCGCCCGGACGCGATCGTCGCCACCGGCCGGTCCGACCACCCGAACCAGGTGAACAACGTCCTCGGGTTCCCGTTCGTGTTCCGCGGCGCGCTCGACTGCCGCGCGCGCAAGATCACCGAGGAGATGAAGGTCGCCGCGACCCGCGCCCTGGCGGAGCTCGCGAAGGAGGACGTGCCGGACGAGGTCCTCCGCGCGTACGGCGTGTCCCGGCTCGAGTTCGGCCCGGACTACATCATCCCGAAGCCGTTCGACCCGCGGGTCCTGCTCCACGTAGCCCCCGCCGTCGCCGAGGCCGCCGCGAAGTCCGGCGTCGCCCGGCTGCCGATCGCGAACCTCGACGCGTACCGGGAGAGCCTGTACGACCTCGTCGAGAAGTCGCGGTCGCTGATCGGGCCGCTGATCCGGCGCGCGCGGAACAACCCGCCCCGCCGGATCGCGTTCCCGAGCGGCACCAACCTGTACGTGCTGCGGGCCGCCCAGATCCTCGTCGCCGACGGGATCTGCACCCCGGTCCTGATCGGCCCCGAGTGGAAGATCCTGAAGCTCGCGACGGACAACCGCCTCGATCTCACCGGGACCGAGATCGTCGACCCGACGACCAGCCCGGACGCCGAGGCGCTCGCGATGGCGCTGTGGGAGAGCCGGCAGCGCAAGGGCGCGACCCGCACCGCGTGCCGGGCGATGATCCAGGACCCGATCTACTTCGCCGCGTCGATGGTGAAGCAGGGGCTCGCGGACGGGATGGTCGGCGGGCCGGGGCGCCCGTACAAGCACACCCTGAAGCCGGCCCTGCGGGTGCTCGGCCTCGACGGCCACAGCCGGGCGGTGTCCGGCGTGTACGCGATGATCTTCAAGAACCGACGGCTGTTCCTCGGCGATTGCACGGTGAACGTCACGACCGACGCCGCCACGCTGGCCGAGATCGCGCTGAACACCGCCCGGGTCGCGGAGACGTTCGGGCAGAAGCCCCGGGTGGCGATGCTGTCGTACTCGGACTTCGGCGAGCACCGCGAGGATCCGCGGGTCGCGACCGTCCGGGACGCGATCACGCTGGTCCGCGCCCGCCGGCCGGACCTCGAGATCGACGGTGAGATGCAGGCCGACACCGCGGTGAACCCGCAGAAGCTGGCCGAGGGGTTCCCGTTCTGCACCCTCACCGGCCCGGCGAACGTGCTGGTGTTCCCGGATCTCACGTCCGGCAACATCGCGTACAAGCTGCTCGAGCACCTCGCCGCCGCAGAGGCGCTCGGGCCGCTGCTGGTCGGGCTCGGGGCGCCGGTGAACGTGATCCCGGTCGACGGCGGGGTCCACGAGATCGTCAACGTGGCGACCTACACCGCAAACCAGGCGCTGGACCGGGTCGGCACCGCGAGCTGATCCGACCCACCCTCCGCTTCACCGCGTTTCACCCCGTTGCATCGTCCGTCTCCCGTAGGGTGGCGGCGTTGGACAGGAGGAACCGATGAAGTCGATTGGCTTGACGATGCTCGCCCTCGCCGGCTGCGACGCGACCCGGATCGCGCCCGGCCAGGACGACCCCAACCTGGACCGGAGCTGCGGAGACCCCGCGATGAGCGCGTTCCCGGTGGCGGACGCGCACAACATCGGGTGGGACCCGTGGAGCTGCGGGTCCGGCACCTGCGACATCTCCTGTCCGGACCAGAACGCGAACTCGGACTTCAGCGCCGACCACCACGGCAACGACCTGTTCGCGTACTTCCGCGCGCCGATCGTCGCGGTCACCGACGGGGTGATCTACCGCGCGGGCTGGTACAGCTCCTCGTCGGGCAACAGGATCCGGCTCCGGGACGACTGCGGGTGGGAGTACTGGTACGGCCACCTCGACGAGATCACCGTCCCCGAGGGCGCCACCGTCCACGCCGGCGACCTGATCGGGTACATGGGCTCGACCGGGACCACTTCGGTCCACACCCACTTCAACATCTCGTTCGACGGCGACTGGTTCAACGACGTCGATCCGTTCGACCTGCTCGCCGCGACCAGCGCCACCGCGTGCGGGGGGATCCCGACCACCCCGGGGACCACGCC
>JBEBJW010000197.1:0-8785 GCA_040079715.1 Myxococcota bacterium
GTCCTGCTCGACGACATCGGCGCCGACCAGCTCGGGTCGTACGGGATCGGGGAGACCGTCGCCCCGACGCCGACCCTCGACTGCCTCGCCGAGCGAGGCGTCCGGTTCACCCGCGCGTGGGCCGCGCCGCTGTGCTCGCCGGGCCGCGCCGCGCTCGAGACCGGCCGCCTCGCGGACCGGACCACGATGGGCTACAACGTGCTCGGCGACGGGATGATGCCCCTCGAAGAGGTCACCCTGGGCGAGCTCGCACACCAGGCGGGCTACACCACCGGCCTCGTCGGGAAGTGGCACCTGTCCGGGTGGGACAGCCCGCTCGGGGTCGACGCGCCGCGGATGCAGGGGTTCGACACGTTCGAGGGCACGCTCGACAACCTCGACGCCCCGTGGGTCCCCGAGCACGGCGACGACGCCGATCAGGACTACCACGGGTACCAGTGGATCCGGAACGGCGCCATCCACTGGACCCGCCGGTACGCGATGGCGGTCGACGCCGACGCCTCGCTCGACTTCATCCGGGCGACCGAGGGGCCGTGGCTGCTGGTCAGCGCGTTCCACGCCGCCCACACGCCGATCCACGAGGCGCCGGGCCGGCTGACCACTCAGAAGGTGCCGAAGGACCCGACGCCGGACGAGAAGTACCGGTCGATGGTCGAGGCGGCGGACACCGAGCTCGGGCGGCTGCTGCAGGGGATCGACCGCGACGTGTTGGCAGACACCACGATCGTCGTCGTGTCGGACAACGGGACCTCGACGTTCGGCACGATCCCGCCGTTCGACAAGGCCAAGGCCAAGGCCACCCTGTACGAGGGCGGGCTGCACGTGCCGATGATCGTCGCCGGGCCGCACGTCGCGGTCCCCGGCAGCACCAGCGACGCCCTGGTGTCGCTGGTCGACGTGTTCCCGACGGTCGCCGAGCTGCTCGGGGTGGAGCCGCCGGCCGAGCTCGACGGGGTGAGCTTCGCGGCCCAGCTCGCCGACCCGACCACCCCCGGCCCGGCGTTCGTCGCGGCCTCGTGGAGCCCGGACGAGGGGTACGACCGCGCGATCCGGGGGGAGCGGTACAAGCTGATCACCCGGTCGAACGGGGAGGCCGAGCTGTACGATCTGGCGGCGGACCCGCTGGAGACGGTGAACCTGCTCTCCGCTCCGCTCGACCTGGACGCGGCCGCTGGACTGGCGACGCTGCAGGACGCGCTCGGCGACGGGATCGCGCCGGTTCGGTACACCGAGCCGTCCTCCGGGTGACCCCTCGGGATAAGATCGCCGCGAGGGTTCCCGATGCTGCCGACCGTCCGCACGTTCATGGACACCGACACCCACGCGCTCGCCGAGGGTGACAACATCTACGAGGCCGTCCGCGAGCTGATCGACTCCGGGGTCACCGGCGCGCCCGTCGTCGACGACCGCGGCAAGCTGGTCGGGATGCTGTCGGAGTACGAGTGCCTCCGCCTGCTCACCCAGGGCAACGCCGACGGGGTCCGCCCCGGCGGGTCCGACACCGTCGCCGCGTTCATGCTCCGCGAGTTCAAGACGGTGACCCCCGACATGGACGTGTACTTCGTCGCCGGGTTGTTCCTGTCGGACCCCGGCAACCGTCGGCTGGCGGTGGTCGAGGGCGATCGGCTCGTCGCGGTGATCACCCGCAAGGACATCCTCCGCGCGGTGGAGCCCCGGCTCCGGCGGTGACCGAGCGCGGCGTTCCGGCGCGGGTGTTCGCGGTGCTCGACGCCGGCGCGGTCCGGCACCGGACGATCGAGCACGCCCCCGCGTACGACGCCGACCAGGCCGCCCGCCTCCGCGGCACCCCGCTGGCGATCGGCGCGAAGGCGCTGGTGTTCAAGCTCGACCGCGGGATCGGGTTCGCGGTGTTCGCGCTGCCGGCCGATCACACGGTCGACAACCGGCGGCTGCGGCGCCACCTCGGCGTCCGCCGGTACCGGTTCGCCACCCCGGCCGAGCTCGCGGCGGTGACCACCCTCGAGCCCGGCGCCGTGCCCCCGTTCGGCCGGCCGGTGTTCGATCTGCCGCTGTACGTCGACCAGGCGCTCGCCGGGTCCCGCGAGCTCGCGTTCACCGCCGGCTCCCACACGGTGTCGGTGGTGCTCGCGACCGCCGACTGGCTCGCGGTGGCCCACCCGACCGACGTGTTCTCGTTCGCGACGCCGTCCTCCCCGCTCCCCACCGGACCGCCGCCCCGTTAGATCGGCGCATGTTCACCGGGATCGTCCAGGGCACCGCCACCGTGGTCCGCGCCGTCGACGCGGGCGGCCTCCGTCACCTCCGGATCCGGTTCCCGGCCGGGTCGATGGCCGGGCTGGTCCAGGGGGCGTCGGTGTCGCTCGCCGGCACCTGCCTCACCGCGGTCGACCTCGGCCCTGCGGACGCGGGGGACGCTGTCGGGGACGAAGTCGGGGACGAAGTCGGCGACGAGGTCGGGTTCGACTGCATCGGCGAGACGCTCGCCCGGACCACCCTCGGCCGGTGGACCCCCGGGGACGCGGTGAACTTCGAGCGGGCGGCCCGGATCGGCGACGAGATCGGCGGGCACCTGCTGTCCGGCCACGTCCACCACGCGGCGGAGGTCGTCGCGCGGGTCGAGCACGAGGGCAACCTGACGCTCGGGATCGAGGTCGCGCCGGAGCTCGCGAAGTACCTGCTGCCGAAGGGGTACATCGCGGTCGACGGGGCCAGCCTGACGATCGGCGAGGTCAACGGCCCGGTGTTCTCGGTCCACCTGATCCCGGAGACCCGCCGGGTCACCACCCTCGGGGCGGTGCGGGTCGGCGACGCGGTCAACGTCGAGCTCGACGCGATGACTCAGGCGGTGGTCGACACCGTCACCCGGGTCCTCGCGCAGCAGGCGCTCACAGCGAGGTCGTGACGTCCGCGACCACGCACCGGTGGTCGACGCAGCCGGCGACCGGGGTGGCCGTGCAGTCGCACACGTCGCTGTCGTCGCCGCACGCGCCGGCTTCGCTGTTGAACGTGTTGATCAGCTGGGCGTTCGCGGTGCGATCGATGCAGAAGTTCGCCGGGTAGAAGCAGTTCACGTCGTTCCAGTGCTCGCACTGGGGGTGGACCACCCGGCAGTCCTGGTCGGTGTTGCAGTCGGCGAGGGCGCTCATCGTGTTGCCGAACGCGGTGCCGAGCTGCTCGCAGCTCATCGTGTCGAGGTTGTACAGCGGCGGATCGCAGTTGATCTCGATCGGCGCGTCGTCGTCGTCGCCGGCCGCGTCGTCGTCGTCACCGGTGCCCCCATCGCCGCCGCAGCCGCCCGCCACCGCGAACGCCACGACCAACGGAACCACGCGCCACCCGCGGATCGACATCGCGCCCTCCCGTCCGGGAAGGTAGCACCGGACGACCGTCATCGCCGCTCGGCCGCCCCCACCGTCACCGGCGTGCCCGCGAGCCGCGCGTCGCGCAGGTCGTCGATCGGGTCAGCGCCGTGGGGCAGGAGCACCAGCACGGGCTCGTCGACCCACGACGTGTCGGTGGTGATCGCACCGGTCGGCCCGTAGCAGCACGGCCGGTAGTCGTTCGCCGCGGTCCAGGTCTCGCCCGCGTCGCACGACAGGTCGGTCACGTAGGTCGGCGGCGCGGCCCAGACCCAGGTGAGGCCGGTCGCGCCGTTCGACCCGTCGACCCACCGCAGCCCCGGGTCGGTCGTGCAGGTCGCGTCGATCGTCCACCGCGACTGGAACGGGCGCATCACCGTGGTCCGGTCCGGGTCGCCGTCGACCTGGGTCTGGGCGGTGGTGTGGAACCGGGTGGTGACCCACAGCTCGTCCTGGCCGGCGAACGCCCGGTACGTGTACCGGTAGTCGAACCCGCCGCTCGCGTTCTCGAGGTGGCCGGACGCCTCGACCGCGGCCGTCACCGGCGAGCTGTCGCGCAGGACCGCGGTCCCGGCGAGGTCCTGGGCGGCGAGGGGACCCGCGGGGGTGTGGACGCCGTTGCCGTTCGTCGCCCGCGCCTGGTCGGCCACCGACGGGCCGCCGTCCCGGGTCAGCTCCCGCAGCAGCCCGCCCGACGCCGGCGCGAACGCCGCGGCGATCGCCCCCGCGGCGAGGGTGGTGTCGGTCGCGGCGAGGTCGGAGGCGAACGGGGTCTCGGGCGCGTCCCCGACGAAGTACAGCCCGAGCTCGACCGGGTGGGCCGGGATCGACTCGGACGTGGCGGCGTCGCCGTCGGTGTCCCACAGCACGACCACCGCGCCGTGGCCGTCGCCGACCGGATCGTCGTGCGCGCCGGCCGCGCCGAGGTCGACCGCGTCGTCGAGGAACGTGACCGGCAGCGCGGTCGAGCCGAGCGGACCGCCGCAGTCGTGGATCGCCGCCCGGAGCGACGCCGGATCGAACGGTTCGACCTCGCCGACCGCGGCGAGCGCCGCCGCGAAGTCCACGTCGATCGGGATCGGCCCGGGGGCGCGCACCGTGGCCTCGACCGTGACCGGGATCCGCACCGCGAGCTCCGGGAACGCCCACGCGCCCGGTCCGTCGACCACGAGATCGCAGTCCTGGTCGATCCCGTCGCACGCCTCGACCGCGCCCGGGAACCGCACCGGGTCGTCGTCGTCGCAGTCGCCGGTCGCGGCGGAGATCCCCGCCGGCGGAGCGCACCCCTCGCCGGCCGGGAGCGCGCCGCCGACGCCGTCGCGGTCTGCGTCGACGAACCACGGGTCCGGCACGACGTCCGGGTCGTCGCTGTCGACGGCACCGTCGCAGTCGTCGGCGACCCCGCCGCACACCTCCGGCGCGCCGGGGTGCCGCGCGGCGTCGGCGTCGTCGCAGTCGGTGGCGTCGGCCACGCTCCACCCGTCGCAGCTCGCGGTCGGGGCGGCCGGGTCGCCGTACCCGTCGCCGTCGAGGTCCGCGTACCAGGTGACGTCCGGCGCGTCGTCGAGGAGCCCGTCGCAGTCCTGGTCGATCCCGTCGCACCGCTCGGCGACCCCGGGGTGGATCGCGTCGTCGTCGTCGGCGCAGTCCCCGTCGATCGCCGCCGACCCGGCCGGGACCGCGCAGACCCTGGACGCCGCGCCGAACGCGCCGTACCCGTCGCCGTCGCCGTCCGGCCACGCGTCGACCCCGTCGGCGGCGGACGGATCGAGCTCGTCGACCGCACCGTCGCAGTCGTTGTCGACGCCGTCGCACCGCTCGACGTCACAGTCGGGGTGGCCGCACCCCGCCACCGTCGCCGCGGCCACAGCCCCTGCCGCAGCCAACGGTGCCCATCCGACGAACCATCGACGCATGGCCAGGTATACCCCGGCTAACGGATGGTGTCCGGCAGGACCGGCGACGGCGTCCCGACGGTGACGAGCCACAGCTGGTGGACGGCCCGGGTCGCCCCGACGTGCAGCAGCCGCCGCGCGGCGGGCACGTCCGGGTAGTGGGCGGCGCTCACCTCGACCAGCACGACGTAGTCGAACTCGAGGCCCTTGACGTTCGCGATCTCGGTGACCTCGACCCCGGGGGCGAACGTGAAGTCGGCGGCGACGACCCGGCGCAGGCGCGGGACCTCGGCCCGGGCGAGGCCGTCGGCGTACAGCGCGGACAGCTCGGGGCTCGGCGACAGCACCGCGACCGACGCGAGCGGCTCGTCGCGGACCAGCTCCTTCAGCGCGTCGCCGAGGAACGCGACCGCGGCGCCCGGATCGGTGAACCGGAACAGCTCGACCGCGGGCCCGGTGCGGGTGACGAGCGGCCACTCGTCGTCCTCGGCGAGCTCTCCCAGCACCTCGCGGGCGAACGTCACGATCGGCTCGCTGGACCGGTACGCGATCTTCAGCGTGTCGACCTCGGTCCCCTCGAGCCCGAGGTGCGCGAAGAACCCGGCCCACGAGGTGAACCCGGCGTCCTTCATCACGTGCTGCTGGGTGTCGCCGGCGAGGGTGATGCTGCGGTGCTCGTCGAGGCACCCGAGCAGCACCCGGACCTCGAGCGGGGAGAAGTCCTGGACCTCGTCGACCGCGACGTGTCGGTACGCGAGCGGGCCCGCGCCGCGGCTCTTGAGCGGCCCGACCCGGAGCTGCCAGGCGAACAGCAGCAGCGCGTCGTCCTCCACGTCGAGGGCGGGGTCGGCGTCTTCGTCGCCCTCGGCCCACCGGGTGAGCTCGTCCATCCGGTCGCGGCACCAGGTGGTGACGCGCTCGAGCTCGTCGCCCGAGAACGCGCTCGGGTCGTGCTCGGTGAACACCCGGGTCAACAGCTCGAGGTCGGTCAGCGCGCTCGCGAAGTCGTCGATCGCCTGCTCGGCCGTCGGCAGGCCTCCCTGGCGCGCGACCTGGGTCTCGAGGACCTTCGCCATCACCGGGTGGAGCTTGAGCCGGACGACGGCGGCGGGCGCGTCCTCCCGGATCTTCTGCGGCAGGGACGGGAAGTGCCGACGCCGGAGCTCGGCCGCCCAGCTCCGGAAGTCGCGGATCTGGACCTGGTGGACCCCGAGGGCCGGCAACACGTGCGACACGTACTCGCGCAGGGCGACCGAGAACACCACGAACAGCGTGCGGCCGCTGTCGATCGACGGGTCCTGGTACGCGAGGTACGCGATCCGGTGCAGCGCCACGGTGGTCTTGCCGGAGCCGGCGGTGCCGCGGATCACCACGAACCCGGACGACGGGCGGGTGATCAGCGCGAACTGCTCGGGGTCGATCAGGCCGGCGATGTCCGGCAGGCGCTTGTCGCTGCGGCGGCGGTTGCCCGCGAGATCGGTGCCGAGGCGGCGCCCCTGGCCCTCGCCGACCCCGTGGGCCCGCAGCGCCTGGCCCTCGCCGCCGGCCAACCGCGCCGGCTCGCGCTCGACCTTGATCCACGCTGCGTCTGCGTCTGCCCCGGGAGAAGCGACGGCGTGACCGGGGAGGTGCGCGCGCTGGAACGTGCCCTCCGGGGCGTCGATCCGCTCGAGCTCGCCGCGGCGGATCGTCACCGTGCGGCGGGCGGCGACCTCGCCCTCGTGGACCTGCCCGCCGAGCTCCTCCTCGTACTCGTCGCCCTGCGCGTAGGCGTAGAACAGCCGGGAGATCGGCGCGTTCCGCCAGTCGACGATCCGCACCCCGCGGGCGATCCGGGTCGCCTTGCCGATGAACACGTCGCGGGTCCGCGGCCCTTCGGTCAGCCGGAGGTGCGCGAAGTACGGCGAGTCCGGATCGACCTCCGGCGCCGCCCGCGACGCGCGGAGCTGCTGGAGCCAGGCGTGCGACTGCTCGTACTGCTGGATCATCGCCGGCTTGTCTTCGGCCTTCGCGACCGGGATCTCCGATCGGAGCCGGACGAGCTCGGCCACGATGTCCGACTCGCGCGGCGGTGCCACGTACGGCACCTCGTCGAGCAGGGTGCGGACGCGGGTGAGCTGGGTCAGCTCGTCGGTGACGATCGGATCGGTGGCGCTTGGGTCGGCAGGCACGGTCTCGGTCCGTAGCCGGTCTCCGCCGGGATCGCCACCGCTGGGACCCGACGTCACGGACAGGGGTCGAACGCGCGCCAGGCCCAGATCGCGTCGCCGTGGGTCGGGTTCGCCCCCGGGTGGTCCTTCTCGAGCCACGCGAGGTGCAGCGTGTGCCCGACGTCGTCGATCCACACCCGAGGCCGCCCGATCAGCATCGTCTGGTCGATCGGCGTGGCGCCGAGATCGTGCACCACGTCGCCCGGCTCGGTCGCGGGGCTGAACATCAGGTCCGACAGGCACTTGTCCTTGACGTGGATCCGGCGCTGATCCGCCGCGGTCGGGTCGTGATCCTCGCTCCAGAACACGAACATCCGCCCGGTGTCGGAGATCGCGATCTCCGGGTGATCCACGGTGCCGGTGTCGAACTTCCGCACCGGCCGCGGCTGGACCACCCAGCTCGCCGGGTCGTCGCACGCCGACACGCACTTCGCGTACGAGATCCGCCGCCGCGCCTCGACCCACACCGCGTGCAGCGTCCCGTCCGGGGCGCGCGCGATCGACGGGAAGTCGTCGTCCTGGACCGGGCTGCCGTCGGCGAGCGGGCCGGTCACCCCGTCGACGTGGAGATCGATCGCGTCGGGGGTCGCGTCGCGATCCCGGACCACCGCGTACCGGGCGCCGTCGGCGACGGTGAACCACGAGTGGTCCTGGGTCTGGGCCCCGTCGGCCAGCAGAGCGGTGGTCCAGTTCGGGTCGACCCCGGGTCCGGGTGCCAACGGGCGCGTGCCACACCACACCTGGTTGTCGAACCCCCCGGTCGGCGGGTCCTCGGTCCAGCAGGTCCACACGGTGCCGTCGGCGATCACCGTGTGCGACAGCTGGGCGTCGGCGCACGCGTCCGGCTCGTGGACCACCCACGCGTCGAACAGGCCGGTGACGGGGTCGTACACGTGCTCCTCGATCCGGCGGACCTGCGGGGTGCACGTCGGGTACCGGGCGGCGTGCAGCACGTGGATCCGCGGCTCGGCGCCGGGGATCTCCTCGACCGCGATCGACGGCAGCGGCCCGTCACCGTCCTGGGTCGACCCGACGACCACGGTGGTCGGCGTCGGGCACGCGGTCCACCCCGGACAGTCGAGGATCCCGAGGTACAGCGTGCTCCGCCGGTCGTTCCCGTTCGGGGTCTCGCGGACGAGCGCGAAGTACAGCCGATCCGCCTCGGGCGCCCCGGCGAGGGCCACCGCCGCCGCGACGTCCCCGGTCGCGCCGACGATGTCCGTCCCGACGTACAGCGGCTGGACCGTCCACGACTGGGCCCAGGCCGGGCCGGCGATCAGCGCCCACACGTGGCCTCCACCAGTCCGGCGTCGAGCAACACCACGGCCCACCCCGCACC
>JBEBJW010000198.1:0-8759 GCA_040079715.1 Myxococcota bacterium
CCTGTACGTGTACGACGACGGCACGGCCGAGGTCGCCGGGATCGGCTCGGTCACGGTGGCCCGCCCGCCCGCCGAGGCCACCCTGAGCCCGGGACTGCCCGTGGACCTGCGCGGGACGGCGCTCTGGCAGCTTCCGGCGGGGTACACGGTCGCGCTCGGGTCACCGGAGGTGGTGGTGTCGCGGCCGGCGTGGGTGACCGCGACCCCGCCGTCGTCGCCGCTGATGTCGTGGGCCGAGGGTCCGATCGACGGGGACGCGCGCGCCCACCGACAGCTCGGCGACCGCGTGATCCCCGAGATCGACGACCTCGATGACCCGTGGTACCACGGCCGCCTGACCGAAGCGCCCGGGCGGTCCGAGCTTCCCGGCGCCTACGTGTCCACCCGGCTGTACGACGACGGCGACACGTTCGAGGACCACGTCGGCGGGATGCTGTGGACCCTGGCGCGCCACCCGGGGACGATCGGGATCGGCGTCGACGTGGGCCACCGCGCGTACGACACCGACCCGCCGGGGGTCGGCGTCTCGGCCGGCGACGGGTGGGCGCTGGTGATCGACACCCGCACCGCCTCGTTCGCCGGCGATCCCGGGACCGCCCCGCAGACCGTGGCGCTCGAGGGCGCCACGGTCCACGTGATCGGCGCGGGCGCCTGGTGGGACGCGGCCCTTCCCTAGCTGGCAGGCTGGGTCGGAGCCGCGCCCGGGCGCGCTACTGGACGTTCAGGACGAACGGACCGGAGGCGCCGCCGAACGCGTCGACCACCACGGTCACCGTCTGCCCGGCCGCGAGGTTCACCTGGACCCGCGACTGCAGGACGCCGGCCTGGACGTCGTCGTTGCACGCGAGCTCGGCCCCGCCGCACCCGTCGGTGACGTACAGCACGGTGTCGAACGCGGTGCCCTGGGTGTCGAACGTGACCACCCCGGCCGCCGCCGCGGTGAACTCGTAGGTGAAGTCCGACGAGGTCGCCCCGCCGCACGAGCCGACGTTGTCGTTGGACAGCCCGAGCGTGTCCCCGTTGACGACCAGCGGCAGCGCGCCGACGATCGACGCCTCGGGGCAGACCGACGCGCACACCGGATCCGCCGCGCACCCGTCGTCGGCGCAGTCGACCGCGCCGTCGCCCTCGTCGTCGATCCCGTTCGCGCAGTCCTCAGCGCACGCCGGATCGGTGTCGCAGCCGGCGTCGAAGCAGTCGATCGTGCCGTCCGCGTCGTCGTCGAGGCCGTTGACGCAGTCCTCCGCGCACGCCGGGTCGGTGGCGCAGTCGCTGTCGAAGCAATCGATCACGAAGTCGGCGTCGTCGTCGGTGCCGTTGGCGCATTCCTCGATGCAGCTCGGATCGCCGACGCAATCGTCGTCGAAGCAGTCCGGCACGCCGTCCGCGTCGTCGTCGAACCCGTCGTCGCAGGTCTCGGTGGCGTTCGGGGTGAACACCTTCAGCTCCCAGTCACCGGCGCTGCCGTCGAACCCGTCGACCACCACCGTCAGCGTCTGACCGGCCAGCAGGGGCGCGGCGAACGACTCCCCGCCGTCGATGATCAGGTCGGCGCACGCAAGCTCGTTGCCGTTGCACGCGTCGAGCGCGTACAGGATAGCGTCGAACGTGGTCGTGTCGGTGGTCAACGCGAACCCGTAGTCCCCGTCGGCCGGGGCGGTGAACTCGACCGTCTGGTCGGGCGAACCACTCGTCCCGAGGTCGCACGTCCCCGTGGTCTCGTTCGGCGAGCCGAGGGTCGACCCGGTGACGGTGGCGGGCACGGTCGACGCGGTCAGGTCCGGGCAGACCGGCGCGCAGCTCGGGACCGCGGCGCAGTCGCTGTCGGCGCAGTCGACCTGGGCGTCGAAGTCGGAGTCGAGCCCGTCGTCGCACACCGACTCCGGGACCACCTGGTCGATGTGCAGGGTGTAGTCACCCTCGGCGGTGCCGTTGAACCCGTCGACCACGACCAGCACCTGGTCGCCGGCGATGAGCGGGGTGATGATCCGGGACTGGAGCACGCCGGCCTCGAGGTCGTCGTTGCACGCGAGCTCGGGCCCGCCGGTGCACGACACCCGCAGGTACAGGCTGGTGTCGTACGCGGAGCCCGACGTGTCGAACAGGTAGTCGCCGGTGGCCGGGGCGGTGAACAGGTACGCCACATCGGGCGCGCCGGCCTGGTGACACGAGCCCTGCAGATCGTCGCCGGCGCCGACCGTGGTCCCCACGAGGTCGACCGGCACCGCGCTGCCCGCGTCGACATCGACGCAGCTGAGATCGATCGGCAGCGGGCCGGTGTCGCCGGTCTGCCCGGTCTCGTCGGTGTCCGCGTCGGTGTCGGTGTCGGTGTCAGCGTCGGTGTCGGTGTCGGTGTCCGAGTCGGCGTCGGTGTCGGTGTCGGTGTCCGAGTCGGCGTCGGTGTCGGTGTCGCTGTCCGAGTCGGCGTCGGTGTCGGTGTCGCTGTCCGAGTCGGCGTCGCTGTCGCTGTCGGCGTCGGTGTCGGCGTCGCCGTCCACGACGTCCACCGTGGTGTCCGTGGGGCTGTCCTTGTCACCGGAGCAGGCGGCGAGCCCGACGGCGACGAGCATGGCGAACCAGATTCGAGGGATCATTCTGCACTCCTGCGTGGCGTGGCCGGATATCGGCACTGGGCCGTCCTGGCCAGCACCGACGATACCCGGTCGTATCGCGACCGCGATCGCAGAAGCGCAGAACCGGGCGCGGATCCGCCGTGGAGCCGGGTCTCCGCCGCCCGGACGTCCGCCTGCTGGACGTTCGGGGTGAACGGACCGGAGGCTCCGACGTACCCGTCGACCACCACGATCACCGTCTGTCCAGCGGCGAGGTTCACCTGGAGCCGCGACTTCGGCACGCCCTCCTGTTTATTGGACGTTCAGGGTGAACGGACCGGACGAGTCGTACGCGTACCCGTCCACCACCACGATCACCGTCTGTCCAGCGGCGAGGTTCACCTGGACCTCCGACTGCGGGACCCCGCCCTGGACGTCGTCGTTGCACGCGAGCTCCGGGCCGCCGCACCCGTCGAGCACGTACAGCACGGTGTCGAACGACGAGCCTTGGGTGTCGAACGTGTACTGGCCGGCGGCGGGGGCGGTGAACTCGAACGTGTGGTCCGACGTGATCTCGCCGCCGCAGCTCCCGCGCTGGTCGTCGTTCTCGCCGAGGGTGTCACCGACGGCCTGGAGCGGCAGCGCGCCCGCGAGCGCGGTCTCCGGGCAGACCGAGGCGCACACCGGCTCGAGCGAGCAGCCCTCGTCGTGGCAGTCCACCCGGTAGTCGCTGTCGTCGTCGACGTCGTTGGCGCAGTCCTCCACGCAGTCCGGAGAGAACACGCACGCGCCGTCCTCGCAGTCGTACTCGTAGTCGCCGTCGTCGTCGATCGCGTTGCCGCAGTCCTCGGTGCACAGGGGGTTGTCGTCGCAGTCGGCGTCGCTGCAGTCGCTGAGCCCGTCGCCGTCGTCGTCCGAGCCGTTGGCGCAGTTCTCGTCGCACACCGGGCGGGCGACGCAGTCGGGATCGAAGCAGTCGACCGCGCCGTCGCCGTCGTCGTTGTACCCGTCGTCGCAGGTCTCGGTGGCGTTCGGCACGAACAGCCGCAGCTCGTAGTCGAACCCGGCCGGGTGGTACCCGTCGACCACCACGATCACCGTCTGCCCGGCGACCAGATCGACGGTGACCCCCTCGCCGCCGTCGAGGAACACGATGTCGTCGCACGCGAGCTCGGCTCCGTTGCAGCCGTCGAGCACGTACAGCACGGTGTCGAACGGGGTCACCCCGAGCTGGAGCGCGAACCCGTAGGTCCCGTCGACCGGAGCGGTGAACGCGGTGGTGTCCTCCGGCGAGCCGCCGAAGAACGAGCACGAACCGTCCAGATCGTCGGTCTGGCCGATCGTCGACCCGAACACGGTCTCGGGGACCGCGGTCACGGTGTGGTCCGGACAGGTCGAGGCGCACGACCCCGCGCAGTCGGGATCCGCGCAGTCGACGTCCCCGTCGAGGTCGTCGTCGGCGCCGTTCGCGCACCCGACCTCGGGCCCGGTCGACACGTTCAGCACGTACGGGCCGTCCTGGAGCGCGTTGATCCCGTCGACCACCACCACCACCTGGTCGCCGGTCGACAGCTGCGCGCTGACCTGCGAGGTGAGATCGCGCGGGTAGTCGATGTCGTCGTCGCACCGGAGCTCGGCCCCGTTGCCACCGGTGCAGGCAGACCGGAGGTACAGCACGGTGTTGAACGACGACCCGATCGTGTCGAACACGTACAGGCCGTCGGCCGGCGCGGTGAACAGGTGGGCGACCTCCGGTCCGACCGACACCTCGCACGTGCCCTCGAACACGCTCGGCGCCCCTGCCGTGCTGCCGAACACCGTGTTCGGGACGAGGTCGCCGAGGTCGACCGTCACGCAGTCGAGCGGACCGAACCCGCCGGTGTCGCCGGTCGAGCCGGCGGTGTCGGTGTCGGCGTCGGTGTCGGTGTCGGTGTCGGCGTCGGCGTCGGTGTCCGCGTCGGCGTCGCTGTCGGAGTCCGCGTCGCTGTCCGCGTCGGCGTCGGTGTCGGTGTCGGCGTCGCTGTCCGTGTCCGTGTCCGTGTCGGTGTCCCCGTCGACCTCCGTCGCGTCCTTCGTCGGATCGTCGGACCCGGTGCAGCCGACGAACCCCGCGAGCCACCCGAGCCCCACCAGCCGACCGATCACGGACGCCTCCGATATTACAGTCGATTCCGCGTAACGGAGGTCGAGCTCCGGGGCCACCCGTGGTCGGCTCGAGCTGCCCGCGGCCACGCCCCGGTCGGGCGAGGTGGCGCCAGCCTCAGGGCAGGTCCCACTGCAGCTGGAGGGTCTCGGACGCGCCCTTCTCGTCTTGGTACGTCAACACCTTGGTGCCGCTCGCCCCGTCCTCCTTCGGGACGATCGCGTACCGGACGCCGAGCACGCCCCCCACCGGGACCGCGAGCGTCGTCATCCACCACCCGGTCGTGAACCACGCACACTCGTCGGCATTCATCGCCCGTGAGGAGCCGCACTCCTCGACCACCCCCTTGCAGATCGAGCTCCCGGTGGTGGCGACGACCGTGAAGTCGATCCCGTCGCCTCGCTCGCTCGCCCGCGCCATGCCGGTGTACTCCACCTCCGTCCGCCTCGTGCTCGGGAAGCCGGGGACACCGTCACAGTACGTGGTGCCGTGGGTCGCCAGCGCGAGCAGGCACGCCCCCTCGTCCGCGTCGAACGGGATCATGCAGGTGTGCCCGCCGCTCATCTGCCAACTACCATCTTCGCTCCCGCGGCTCCAATTGAGCGCTGACGCGACGAACCCGTCTTCCCGGCAGCTCGCCTCGGGCCCGAAGCAGGTCTTGCAGTCCTGGTTGGTGGGTGAGAAGCAGTACCCGGCGCAGGCGTACACCTGGTCACGGATCCCCCGGGCGTGATCCTCGTGGACGACGGGGATCAGCCCGTGGAGCATCTCGTGGAACCAGGTTTGGGGTTCGCTCGGCCCCACGTCGGGGAAGTAGTTCATCTCCACCCGACCGTTGGCCTGCCACTCCGTCACCGAGAAGTTGGCCAGCGGGCCGCCGGTGGAGGGTCGGCAGGTGACGCTGATGCCCGGTCGGCCGGTCAGCGCCTCGACCGCCGCCGCCCGCGCGAGCATCGCGAGCAGCTCCTCGGCGAGGGGGCTCCCGCGGTGCTTCAGGCAGAAGTAGCCGGTCCCGACGCCGTCCCAGAAGTCCCGGGCGACCTTGGCCGCCTGGTCGTCGGTGCAGCCGGTGATCCGGATCCCGTCGATCGTGACGCCCCCGGCCCCGGCGGGCAGCTCTGGCGGGAGGACCTCGGTGAACCGATCGCCGTCGCTCCGGGTCCACTGCCGCTGGCCGGCCACGTCGGTGAACGCGAGGGTCATCGACGCGCCGTCGCCGTCTGCGTCGACGGTCCGCGTCACCTGTCCGTCCCGCCACTCGACCGCGGTGGTCGCGCCGTCGGTGGCGCGGTGGTCGAACCGGACGGCGTTCGCGGCGAACCGGTAGGTGGCGCTGCCCCTCGGACCCTCGGCGTGGAACACGGTGCCGTCGGGGACCGTCTCGACCGTGGTCTCTCGGGCGCCGTCGCAGTCGAGATCCAGCGGTCCGGCGCCGGTGAACGTCGCGAGACAGCTCCGGACGCGGTCCCCGGCGCTGTCGTGGGGCTCGGTCGGATCGACGGGATCGACGGGATCGGACCCGCAGGTCTGGAGCGCGCCCTCGACCGCCTCCCGCTCTTCGAAGCGGTGGGCGAACACGGCGTCGGCCACCAGGCCTGCCAGCACGGTCCGTCGGGGCCCGCCGCACGCGTCGGGGGCGGCGTCGAGCTTGCGCGCGTCGAGGTGGATCACGCCGGGTCCGCCCACGCCGCAGCCCGGGTCGGTGTCACTGGCGTAGCAGTCGACCGCTAACGCCGCGACGTCTGTTCCGGTCAACCGGTCGGCCAGGTCCGGACGGTGCGGGCGGACGCAGGCGGCGGCCCGGGTGGCGGCGGCCCCGAGCTCGGCCCGAACCTGGGCCTCCGCGGCGCACGGACCGGTCGCGGCGCGCTGGGCACGCACCGAGGGCTCCGGACAGTCCCGCCACGGACCGGAGGTCGGGGGGGGTTCGGTGTCGAACAGGGAGATCGGCACCGGACGGCCGGCGATCGGAACCAGCAGGGCGTCGTCGCTCTGCCCGCCGGGGAGCACGGGCCGGCCGGCGATCGCGACGTACACGTACGACCCGCGCTCGATCGGGGGATCGAACCCCACCAGGAGCTGACCGTCCCGCCCGAGGCTGACGAAGCCCCAGCGGTGCTCCCGGTTCGCGTCCAGGCGCTCGGGGGTGGCGACGCGCGGCTCCACGAGCTGCCCGCCCGGGGTCGTCCCCACGAGCCGGGCGGTGGGGTCGACGTTGCCCTCGATCGCGCCGGGCACCAGGATCGGCCGCACCCCGGACGCCGCGCCCTCCCCGAGGCCGCTGACGCAGGCGGCGGTGGTGCACCGGATCGGGGACACGACGACGGCGTCCACGTCCAGGCCCGACTCGGGGCCGACCGGCGGCAGCGTGTCGTGGAGCTGGAGCGTCAGCCACCGGGACCTGGCCGGGACGTCGACCCGGTACACCACGCTCTCCCCCGCGCGGCCGTCGAGGGCCACCACGTGCGGCGCTTCGCGCGACCAGGTCCGGAGCCCGTCGCAGGCGGACCCGAACAGCGCACCGATGAGCAGAGGCGACCACGGAACACGCATTCGGGGAGTATACGCGGCGTGACCGGCCGAACCGAGACCGGGGTCGGACCGACCGGGGTATACCGCCCGGGTGTCCGCCGACCGCCTCGCCGTGCTCCGCGCCGACGCCCGCGCGATCGCCGCCGCCGCCGCCCGGGCGGTCGACGCGGGGATGCTGGTCCGACGTGGGTCGCCGCCGCTCCCCGACCGGATCCGCGTCCTCGGCGCCGGCAAGGCCGCGGCGGCGATGGCCCGGGCGGTCGAAGCGATCGCCGGGGACCGGATCGTCGACGGGCTGGTGGTGGTCCCGGACGGGTACGGCGCGACGCTCGACCGGATCGCGGTCCGCACCGCCGGTCACCCCGTCCCCGACGCCCGGTCCGAGCTCGCCGGTCGCGCGCTGCTCGCGCGGGTCGCCGCCGCGTCGCCCGGGGACGTGTTCGTCGGACTGTGGTCCGGCGGGGCGTCGGCGCTGATCGAGGTCCCGGCCGACGGCTGGACGATCGCGGGGATCGCGGCCGCCACCGCCGACCGCGTGCGGGCCGGGGTCGACATCGCCGCCCTGAACGCCGCCCGCGCCGGGTGGTCCCGGATCAAGGGCGGGCAGCTCGCCGCGGCCGGACCGGCGTCGTGGATCAACCTCGTGCTGTCGGACGTCCCGGGCGACGACCCGGCCCTGGTCGGGTCGGGGCCGGCGGTGCGCCCCGGAGACGGGACCGTCGTCGTCGGAGGCCTCGGGGACGCGCTGGCGGCCGCGAAGGCCGAGGCGTTCGCCCTCCGGTACGCGGTGGTGGTCCTCGACCCGGAGCTGCGCGGGGAGGCCGCCGACGCGGGGCGACGCCTGGCGGCCGCGATCCGGGCCCTGCCCGACGGGAACCCGCCGATGGCGCTGCTGCTGGCCGGAGAGCCCGTGGTCAGCGGGGTCCCCGCGGGGGCGATCGGCGGCCGGATGCAGGAGCTGGCGCTCGCGGCGGCGCTCGGGCTCGAGGGGGCACCAGCGGTCGTCCTCGCGACCTCGACCGACGGCCGCGACGGGCAGTCCGACGCGTCCGGGGCGCTGATCGACGGGGCGACCGTCGCGCGGATCCGCGCCGCCGGCCACGACCCCGTTGAGGCGCAGGCACTCCACCGGACCACCGCCGCGCTCGACGCCGCCGGCGACGCGCTCCGGACCGGCCCGACCGGGACCAACGTCCGAGACCTGGTGATCGCGCTGGTCGGCGGGTGAGCGGTCGGGTATGGGCGCGGTCGATGTCCACGGACGCTCCGGTCGCGATCGTCGGGGTCGGGTGCCGCCTGCCCGGCGGCGCCGTCGACGCGGCGTCGGCGTGGTCGATGTTCCGGGCCGGGGTCGACGCGATCGGCCCGGTTCCGCCCGATCGGTGGGACCCGGCGTCGGTGCCGCCGATTTTTTCCGCTCGACCGCTCGGGGCTGGCTTCCCGGCTCCGGACGGCGGTCCGGCGCGGATCGTCCCGGCGGTCGGCGGGTTCGTCGACGGGATCGATCGGTTCGACGCGGGGTTGTTCGGGAT
>JBEBJW010000199.1:0-8755 GCA_040079715.1 Myxococcota bacterium
CCACCGGCCGGACCGTCACCGGTGCCGGCTCCACGGTCCCCGGCCGGACGGTCCACGAGATCGACGCCGGCGGCCGTCCGACCGGCGGGCTCCGGCCGTACGCCTCCACGCCGCGCGCCTCGACCACCCCCGGGGTCGCGACCCACGGCACCGGCAGCCGCCCCGGCGACGCCTCCGCCCCGGGCAACGCGTCTCGCCCCGGCGGTCGGCCGCCGATGCGGTCGAACGACGTCCGGTACGCCCGCCCGGCCGCCCACTACGTCCGCCCGGTCGTGTACGCCCACCGGCCGGTCCCGCGCGCCTGGGCCTACCGCCCGTACTACACCCGGTGGTACTGCCACCCGTACTACCGGTACCGGTACGCCACCTGGGCCGTCGTGTCGTTCGACTTCTGGGTCAACCCCTGGTACGGCTGGTGGGTCCCGCCGGCGCGCGCCGGGTGGGCCTGGTCGCCCGGGTACTACGACTACGGCTACTGGCACCCCGGGTACTGGGGTCCCGTCCGCCGCGCCCCCGCCGGCTACGTCTACGTGCCCGGCTGGTGGGAGAACGACGTGTATGTCGAGGGGTACTACCGGACCGAGGCCCGCGACGGGTGGGAGTGGTCGGAGGGGTACTACCTCGACGACGGCACCTACGTCCGCGGCCACTGGCAGCCCACTGACGCGGCCCCCGCGGGGTACACCTGGGAGGCCGGGTTCTGGGACGGCAAGGACTACGTCGACGGGTTCTGGCGCCCCGAGTTCCGCGACGGCTACACCTGGGTCAGCGCGTACTACGACGAGGACGGCGTGTACCACGGCGGGTACTGGATGCCGCTCCAGGATCGCCCCGGCCAGACCTGGGTGCCTGGCTGGTTCGACGGCAACGAGTGGATCGCCGGGTACTGGGTCGACGACGCCGAGGTGACCGAGGACGCGATCCAGAGCTGGCAGCCGCCGGAGGGCGTCGAGGACGGGTGGGACCAGGAGGTCGACCCGCGCGACTACGCGCCGGAGCAGGGCGCGGACGAGGCGCCGGAGGCGCGGATCATCCAGCAGACCCAGGAGGAGACCGGCGAGGCGCCGCTCGCCCTCCCGGTGATCCCGGAGGAGTAGTCAGTCACCCGCCCGTGCCCTGCCTCTGCCCCCTGGCTCTTCCCGCCGGGGCCGAGGTGGGCGGAGCGGACGACGGCTACGGCAGCTCGATGCTCGGCTGATCGGCTCGGCGGCGGTACAGCACCACCACCTTGCCGATCACCTGCGCGATCTGGGATCGGGTGGACGCCGCGAGCTTGTCGCCGGCCTCCTTCACCCCGTCGCGGTCGGCGTCGATCTTCACCTTCAGCAGCTCGTGGATCTCGAGCTCCTTGTCGAGCTTGTCGATCACCGCGTCGGTCACGCCGGCGGAGCCGACCCGGACGACCGGATCGAGGTGGTGGGCGAGGGCCCGGAGGTGGCGGGTCTGGGCGGAGGTGAGGGGCACCGGTGATCCGTGCTAGAGGGGGCGGGTGACCAGCGATCGCCGGCTGACGCGGATGGCCCGGGTGCTCGACGAGCGCCTCGGGCACGTGTGTTGCGCGCTGGAGGCGGTCTACCACCGCCACAACGTGTCCGCCATCCTGCGGACCTGCGACGCGCTCGGGGTTCACCGGGTCCACCTGGTCGCCGCGGACTGGGCGCGGGTGTCGAAGGGGCCGGCGCGCGGGGCCGAGCGGTGGCTCGATCTGCACCACCAGCCGCACACCGCCGCCGGGGTCGCCGCGATCCGGGCCGCCGGGTACCGGCTGTACGTGGCCGACCTCGCCGACGACGCGGTCCCGCCCGAGCAGATCCCGCTCGATCGTCCGGTGTGCCTGTGGTTCGGCGCCGAGCTCGTCGGGGTGTCGCCCGAGGCGCGCGCGGCCGCCGACGGCGTGGTCACCGTGCCGATGCGCGGGATGGCCCAGTCGCTGAACGTGAGCGTCGCCGCGGCGGTCACCCTCCGGCCGGTGGTGGAGGCGGCGCGGAGCCTCGGTCCGGCGGCGTTCCTCGGCGAGGAGGAGCGCCAGCAGACCCTCGCGGCCTGGCTCGAGCGCGACCTGCTGCTCGACGCCGCGATCGAGACCCGGGCCGCTACTGGACGTTGATCGCGCCCTCGCGGGCGATCGTGCCGTACAGCTGGACCCACGCGCCGGTCGGTCCGACGGCGGGGCCCGCCAGGTTCCGGCGGTACAGCCCGAACGACACCCGGCCGGCCGGCAGCGCCGCCAACACCGCCGGGTCGACGTCGAACGCGCCGTCGTCGGCCATCGCGCACCGGACCCGGACGCTGCCGTCGTCGGCGAGGAGCGCGAGCTCGACGGTCTGCGCGGCGGCCCCGCTCCACCGGACCGCGAGCGGGTCCGTCCGATCGAACGTCGCGTTGTCCGCCGGCGCCGTGAGCGCGAGATCGTCGGTCGGGAACCGGATCGCCTGGAGGAGCTGGAACCCCGGGACCGCCGACCCCTCGACCATCACGTCCCAGGTCCGCCCGCGGGGATCGATCTCCGCCACCAGCTCCTGGCCGAAGTACGCGCCCGGGGCGACGCTCGACGTGAACACGTGGTCCCCGCCGGAGAACAGGTCGATCGCGCCGAAGTTCTGGAGCTGCGGGGTCAGCTCGGGGTCGCCCGACCGGACCTCGCAGGTGTCCGGCCCGGTCGCGACCCGATCGAGCGACCCGGTCCAGGTGAACGTCCCCTCGGCGAACGTCAGCCCGATCACGCCCCACCGGGTCGGCTCGGACGTCGGGTTCCAGGTCAGCTCGATCACCGCGATCAGCGACGCCGGATCGCCGGACAGGAACACGTCGGTCACGGGGCCTTCGCCGGTGTCGCCGGTCTCGGACGGGGTCGTCGCCGTGTCGGTGTCGGTGTCGGCGTCGGTGTCCGCGTCGGCGTCGGTGTCGGTGTCCGCGTCGGGGGACCCCAGGTCGGTCCCGGTCGAGGGATCCTTCCCGTCGCACGCCCACAACATCAGCGTCCACACCATGTCGTCTCCCTCGGTGCCATCGTCGCACACCGGGATCGTGACCGTCGACGCCGATCTCCGGTATGCTGTCGGCATGAAGCTCGCGTGGCTCGTGGTCGCCGCGTGTTCCGGCGGCGAAGACTTCGACGGCGACGGTTGGATCGAGCCCGGGGACTGCGACGACGGGGATCCCGGCGCGCACCCGGGGGCGATCGAGATCGCGTACGACGGCAAGGACCAGGACTGCGACGGGGCAGACCTCGACGATCGCGACGGCGACGGGTTCCAGTCCCAGCAAGCCGGCGGCCCGGACTGCGACGACGACGCGCCCGACGTGTTCCCCGGCGCGGCCGAGGTCGCGTACGACGACGTGGACCAGGACTGCGACGACTGGAACGACGACGACTTCGACCACGACGGATTCGAAGCGATGGGGCACGGCGGCGACGACTGCGACGACTTCGACGCCACGGTGATCCCGCTCGATCTCGACGGCGACGGCTACTCGGCCTGCACCGGCGACTGCGACGAGGGCGACCCGCGCCGGAACGAGGACGCCGAGCGGGTGTGCGGCAACGGGTTCGACGACGACTGCGACGAGGTGTCCGACTGCACGACGGTCGGGGTGGTCGACAGCGGCGCCCTGGCGCTCCAGCTCGTCGGCGGGGTCGGCGGGATCGAGTTCGGACGCTCGCTCGCGGTCCCCGGCGACGTCGACGGCGACGGCGCGGTCGACCTGGTCGTCACCGAGAACCTCGACGCAGGCGGCTCGGTCGTGCGGTGGTACGCGACCCCGCTGGTCGCCGACGGTCCGATCGGGGTCGACGCCGCGGCCGGGTCGGTGGTGGTGCCGAACGGCGAGGTCCGGGTGTTCGAGCCCGGCGACGTCGACGGCGACGGCGCGCCGGAGGTGGCGCTCGGCACCGGGCGGGCGCTCGACGCGTCCCACCTGTGGTTCGTCGAGGGGATCCCGGACGGATCGACGATCGCCGACGTGGCGACGCTGGATCTGGTCGGCCCGGGCGACGCGGACGTCGGGCGGTCGATGGTCCGGATCGGCGACGACGTGGCGGTGGGCGCCCCCGGGCTGTCCCAGGTCCAGCTCCTGCGCGCCACCACGGTCGGGGTCCGCGGGTTCGGCGAGGACGGCGCCCGGCTCGACGGCGGCGACGGGGAGAACGCCGGCAGCGCGGTCGACGCGTTCGACGCCGACGGGGACGGCGCGCTCGACCTGATGATCACCGCGTCCGGCGGCGCGTTCGGGCTCGGGGAGCGGATGTTCCGGGTCTCGGATCCGCCGTCGTCCGGGGTGTACGCCCTCGACGAGATCGCGACCGGGTCCCTCGATCTGCGCGGCTGGGGCCAGACCAGCACCGAGCTCGCCCACGGCGACCTCGACGGCGACGGCATCGCCGACGCTGCGGTGTGCGGTCCGTTCGCGGGCGGCTCGGTCGGCGCGGTCACCGTGTTGACCCGCCCGCTGACCGGCGACGCGGAGGTCGACGACGAGCCGATCCAGCGGCTCGGCCTCGGCGACGACACGTTCGGTTGGTCGGTGTCGACCGACGACTTCGACGGCGACGGGTTCGCCGACCTGATCGTCGGGGCGCCGGCGGCGTGGGGCGCGTCCGGCGGCGCCGACAAGCCCGGCGCGGTCCACCTGTGGTACGGCCCGATCGAGCAGGTCGTCGAGCACACGTTCACCGCCGATCTGTTGATCGAGGGCGCGTACACCGGACACCGGACGTTCACCGGCTACGCGATGGACGTGGCGGACGTCGACGGCGACGGCGGGGTCGACCTCGTGATCGGCTCGCCGAACCTCGAGCTCGGCGCGGTCGCGGTGCTGCCCGGCGGGTTGACCGGGCTGTACGGCTGGTAGCGGCTGGAGCACCGACCAGAAACTCGGACCGAGCACGCTGAGGCAGGCTCGTTCGCGGGACGTGAGGGCATGCCGTCAGGCATGCGCGACGGGCCGAGGGCGCGTACCCAGCGTACGAAACCGAGGACCGGCACGTCCCCCGGACGAGACCGCCCAGCGGGCGACGGGAGGGTTTCTGGTCGGTGCTCCTAACGCAGCTTCTGGTCGAGCCACGCCCGCAGCGGGCCGCCGAGCTCCGGGTGGCCGAGCGCCACGTCGATCACGGTGGTGAGGTACCCGAGGCGGTCGCCGGTGTCGTACCGGACGCTCGGGATCACCGAGGCCACCACGCGCTCCCGCTTCGCCAGCGCCGCGATCGCGTCGGTCGCGTAGAACTCTCCGGAGGTGTGGCTGCGGAACCCGGCTTCCAACGCGTCGAACACCTCGGGGGTGTACAGGTACCGCCCCCACGACACGAGGTGGCTCGGCTCGGTCCCGGGCGCCGGCTTCTCGACCATCCCGCGGACCCGCAGCACGCCGTTCACGTCGACCGCGTCGACCACGCCGTACCGCGACACGTCCTCGCCGGTCAGGTCGCCGCACGCGAGCACGGTGCACCCGGTGGCCTTGTGGTCGGCGATCAACTGAGCCGAGCAGTTCGGCGGACCGAACAGGTCGTCCGGGAACGCCACCACGAACGGATCGTCGCCGCAGAACGACCGCGCCAGCATCAGCGCGTGCCCGGTGCCGCGCATCTCCGACTGGCGCACGAACGAGGTCCGGATCGGCGGCAACCCGAGCCGGTCCCGGCCGAACAGCGCCTCGAGCTCCGGGTCGCGGTCGAACCAGTCGTCGAGCGCCTTCTTGCGGCGGCTGGTGATCACGAGCAGGTCTTCGATCCCCGCCTCGACCATCTCTCGCACCACCCAGTCGATCGCCGGCCGGTCCACGATCGGGAGCAGCTCCTTCGGGACCACCCGGGTCACCGGGAGGAACCGGCTGCCGTACCCCGCCGCGACGATCACGCCCTTCACCATGTCTCTTCCCCCGTCCAGGCCGCGAGGATCTCCCGGTACGGCGCGCGCCTGGCGAGCGCTCCCGACCGCACGTCGTCGACCACCGGCGCGAGGTAGGCCCGCGCGGCGTCCGACCCCGCCCACATGAACCCGTATGCCGGTCCGGAGAACAACCGCGCGACGTGGTCCGCGGCGCGCGCGAGGGCGGGCTCCCCGCCGTCGTGCCACGCGAGCAGCAGGTCGACCGCGTACGCCCGTCGCTCCCAGTACGCCCGCATCGTCCGCCCGACCGGCGCCGGGACCGCGGCGTACGACGCGTAGAACCATCCGCCGTGATCCGCCTGGTCGAGCTGGTGGACGAGCTCGTGGGCGAGGATCCGCGCGAGCTCCGTCCGATCGAGCGACGCCGGCGGGCCGGGCAGGTACACCGTGTCGCCGATCACGGTGGTGACGGCGTCCATGAACGCCGGCATCATCGGCCGCACCGCGAACCCGAGCCACGACATCCACGGCACGGCGTGCTTGTCCACCAACCGCACGTTCGGTCGGTGGGTACGGACGAGCGCCAGGATTCGGTCGAGACGGTCCATCGGGGTCGACGCTATCCTCCCGTATGCTGTTCTGGACCCCGTGGGTGTCGATCGCCTCCGCCGCGCAACCGTTCGCGATCCGGGCCGTGGATCGCGCGACCGGCGCCGTCGCGCCGTGCGTGCACCTCACGACGATCGATCTGCAGGAGTTCGTGACGGACGAGGCCGGCCTGATCGCGTTCGACGAGCCGGGGCTGATGGACCGCGAGGTGTGGTTCACCGTGAGCGGCGGCGGCTCGGTCCCGGCGGACTTCTTCGGGTACCGCGGGGTGACGCTGACCCCGCGCGCCGGTCGGACCGCCGAGATCGAGGTCGACGCGAACGCTCCGAACTGCGAGCCCGGTGACGCCGGCTCCGTCGCGGTCGCCGACGGGTTCACCGACACCCCGTTCCGGATCGTGGTGACCGACGCCGCCACCGGGCGCGGGGTGCCGCTGATCCGGGTCGACGTGGGCGGGGTCCCGTACGTCACCGACTCCGCCGGCAACATCGCGATCCGCGAGCCCGGCCTCCTCGGCGAGGAGCGGTCGGTCGAGCTCGTCGCGATGCACGGGTACCGGGCGCAGGATCCCGCGGCGGACGTGGTCCTCGCCGACGGCGGGTCGGTCGCGCTGGTGGCGGTGCGCGAGCAGGTCGCCGAGCGGCTGTACCGGCTGACCGGGCGCGGGGTGTACCGCGACACGGTGCTGCTCGGGCTGCCGACCCCGACCGCGTCGCCGGTGCTGTCCGGCGACGTGATGGGCCAGGACTCGATCCTCACGTTCTACGACGCCGACGGCCCGGTGTGGCTGTGGGGCGACACGCTGCGCCCGGACTACCCGCTCGGCCTGTTCGCGACCGCCGGCGCCGTCCCGACGCCGCTCGCCGACCCGGCGGACGGGATCGACCTCGCGTACTTCGTCGGGGACGACGGGTTCGCCCGCCCGATGGCCCCGGTCCCGGGCGACGGTCCGACCTGGCTCACCGCCCCGATGACGGTCGACGACGGCGGCGTGTCGCGGGTCGTGGCGGTGTACGGGAAGTTCTCGGGGTTGACCGCGACCGAGCGCGGCCTCGTCGTGTGGGACGAGGCGCGCGACGTGTTCGACGTCGACACGGTGTACCCGACGCTCGAGCCCGAGCTGTCGCAGCAGGTGCCGATCGCCCGCGACGGGAACCTCGTGCTGCACGAGCGGTACCGGCTCCCGGCGACGCTGGCCGCCGCGCGCGACCCGTCGAGCTGGGAGGTGTGGTCGCCGATCGACCACGGCCTCGTCGACACCTGGCCCGACGGCGAGACCCGGTTCGACTGGCGGCCGATCGGGCCTGGGACCCTCGACCATGGCACGCTCGACGAGGACGTCCCCGACGCCGACGCGTGGAGCGGGCGGCTCCGCGACGCGTCGACCGGCGACCCGGTGGTGATCCACAACCACTCGACGATCCCGTCGACCTGGCGCGGGCGGTACGTCGAGGTGTTGACCGAGAACGGCGGTGACAGCTCGTTCCTCGGCGAGCTGTGGTACGCGGAGGCGGACACCCCGCTCGGCCCGTGGCTGACCGCGGTGAAGATCGTGACCCACGACGGGTACACGCTGTACAACCCGCTGATCCACGGGGAGCTCGCCACCGACGGGCGCCAGTTGCTGATCCAGGGCACCTACTCGACGTTCTTCGCCGACGCGTCGCCGACCCCGCTGTACGACTACAACCAGCTGATGTTCCGGCTGGACCTCGACGATCCGCGGGTGATCCTCCCGACCCCGGTGTACGACCTCGGCGGCGGCGCGCTCGCGACCCTGCCGGACCTCCGGGAGGACAGCGGGGAGCCCCTGGTCGCGTTCCTGGCTCCGGATCGGCCGATCGACGGCCCGGACGGCGCGGTCGGGCTGTACGCGACCGGCCCGGCGTGCGGGACCCGCGACCTCGCCGTGTCCGCGACGCCTCCGGGCCACCCGCGGGTGTGGCTGGTGGCGGACCCGGCGCCCGGGCTGGTCCCGGTCGTCCGCGCGGTGTCCGACGCCGACGGCGCGATCGGGGCGTTCGTCGACGTGCCGGCGGGCTGGACCGCCGACGCGGAGCCGCTCGGGTACGCCTGGCCGAACCAGGGCCCGCGCCACGTGCCGGTGCTCGACTGGCTGCCCGCGCTACGGGTCGAGGCGGGGCCGGACGGGTGCGTGGTCGAGGACGCCGCCGGGGCCGGGGCGACGGTGGCCCTCGACGCGACCGGGTCCGCCGGGACGGACGGGGGGACGGTCCAGTGGACCCTCGACGGGGCGGTGGTCGCCGACGGGCCGACGGGCGAGGTGGTGCTGCCGGTCGGGGTCCACCACCTGGTGC
>JBEBJW010000200.1:0-8725 GCA_040079715.1 Myxococcota bacterium
TGGAACGGCCTGTTCACCCAGCTGTCGCGCCTCGCGGCGGCGCTCGACCGGGCGGCGCTGCTCGACGACACGCTGGTGGTGGTGGTGTCCGAGATGACCCGGACCCCGAAGCGGAACGAGGCGCTGGGCACGGACCACTGGCCGCACACGTCCGCCCTGCTGTTCGGCGGCCCCACCCGCGGGGGGCGGGTGTGCGGCGCGACCGACGGCCTGCTCGAGTCGCTCCCGATGGATTTCGCGACCGGCGCGGTGGACCCCGCCGGCGCACTCTGCCAGTACGACAACTTCGTCGCCGGGGTCCTGGCGATGGTCGGGGTGGACCCGGAGCGGTGGCTGCCGGGATCGGAGCCGTTCCGTGGGGCTGGCTGAGCTGATCCTCGCCGGTTGTGCCGGCGCGGAACCGTCGGTCCCACCCGCGGCCGCTCCGTGCGACGGCGCCTGGGACAGCGTCGGGCGCCCGATCCTGCTCACCTGGTGCACCCCGTGCCACGGATCGACCGTCCCCCCGGACGCGCGGCAGGGCGCTCCGGTCGGGGTCGACTTCGACACCTGGGCCGGGACCGCCGCGTACGCCGACCGGATCGCGGCCCGGGCGACCGGCGACGGCGCGACGATGCCCCCGGGCGGCGGGATGCCGGACGCCGACCGCCAGGCGCTCGCCGCGTGGCTCGGGTGCGGGATGCTCGGGGGGACGGTCCCGGAGGTCGATCCGTGCGCCGCCCCGACCGCGGTCACCGGTCCGCCGGACTGCGCGGCGACGACGGGGGCGGCGGTCGACGGAGACCTCGCCGCGGACGGGGAGCTGCCGTGCCTGGGCGCGGCCGGCGGCGCGCTGACGGTCACCGCGGACGCCTCCCTCCCCCGGCTCACCGACGTCGGCGGGACGCTGGTCTCCGACGGGGCCACCCGCCTCGACGCCGACCAGCTCGCGCACGTCGGCGGGCTGACCCTCGGAGGTCCGCTGGCCGCCGCGTCCCTCCCCGCCCTCGCCCGGGTCGACGGCGCGGTGCGCGTGACCGCGCCCGGGCTCGACGTCGTCCCGCTCGGCGCGATCCGGTCGGTCGGCGGAGACCTCGTGGTCGAGGACGTCGGCGCCGCCACCTCGCTCGACCTCGCTCGGGTCCAGGACATCGGTGGGTCGCTGATCGTCCGCCGGGCCCCCGCGTTGGTCACCGTCGGCGGGACCCTCGGCCTGGTGTCGATCGGCGGAGACCTCGTGCTGACCGAGCTCCCGGCCCTCCGATCGCTGGACGGGTTCGGCGAGCTGGTGGTCCTCGGCGGAGACGTCCGGCTGACCGGGATCGGCGCCGAGGCGATGACCGGGTTCGACCGCCTGACCGAGATCCCCGGCGACCTGTGGATCGAGGATCTCGACCGGCTGCCGATCGCGTCCGCGTTCCCCGACCTGGTCGCGATCCATGGGTCGTTCGGGATCGTCGGGAACGCGGCGCTCACCGACTGGATCGGCCTGCCGTGGCTGTCGGCGGTCGACGGCGACCTCGCGATCGTCGACAACCCGAGCCTGCCGACTGCCGTCGCAGAGGCGCTCGCGGCGCGGATCACCGTCGGCGGCACCGTCACGATCGACGGAAACCAGCCCTGACGCGGATCACAGGCCGCGGAACCAGGTCATCCCGTCGCTGGTCGCGTTGCCGGTGGTCGCCTTCTTCTTCGAGAACGGCGCCGGCCAGCCGTGCGGGAACCCGTCGACCACGCACAGCACGGTGCTCCGCTTGCACCCGTGCCACTCCTTGCAGGTGGTGTCGCCGTCGACCTTCTCGGCCGGGGGCGACGGGTCGCACCCGTTGATCTTCGCCCACGCCTCGACCGTCTGCGGGGCGGACAGCTGATCGCTGCCCTCGAGCGGGGGCCCCGAGAACACCTTGTCGAGCGTGCCGACGTACCCGCGGACCGGGGTCGGGTTGCGGCAGTCGGACGGGGAGATCAGCAGCTCTCCGGCCGCCGACAGGATCGCGTCGACCTCCTTGCCCTCGCACCCCCACCGGTGGACCATCTGGCCGCCGCTCGAGAACCCGGCCGCGAGCACCTGGTTGGCGCAGACGTCCTTCTTGACCTTGACCGTGAGCTGGTCGAGGAACGCCACGTCGTCCCGGAGGTGGATCTCTTCGCCGACGTGCTCCTGCGAGAACTTGCCGCTGTTCCAGTGCATCCCGTGGTCGCCCATCTCGGCCGCGGGCGGGGCCAGCACCACGAACCCCTCGCGCTCCGCCAGCTCCTGGAACCGCGTCTGGCCGAGGATCTTCGCCGGGGTCGCCGAGCCGGCGTGCAGGAGCACCACCAGATCGTGCGGACCGGGGGTGCTCGGGACGTAGATCAGCGACCGGTTGGTCTTGCCCTCGTACTCGGTGTCGAGGTGAAACAACCCCGACTTCGACGCGGCGTCCTTGCACGGGTTCTTCTCGGGCACGAACGCGCCCTGGACGTGGAGGGCCGGCGGCGGCTCGGGATCGTCGTCGTCCGCCTCGGCGCCCCGTCGGTTCGACCGCTCCTCGTCCTTCGGCTCCTTCGCGGCCGGCGAGGGCGAGGCCGGCGAGGGCGAGGCCGGTGCGGCTTCGACCGGGAGCTGGCCCGGCGCCAACGGGTTCGAGCACCCGACCGTCGTCCCGAACAGCACTGCGAACCCGACGAACACCATTCCACGCTCCTGTGCCGCCCGGACGAACCGGTGGCGATGCCTCGACGACGGCCGACCGAAGCTATTCGACCGCGTTGCGCGCGTACAGGGAGGCGAGCCCTCGCAGCGTCAGGAACGGATCCACCTCCTGGATCCGCGCCGACCCCCCGGTGAGCAACGTGGCGTACCCCCCGGTGGCCACCACCTTGACCGAGGCCGGGTCCGCCGGGACGAGCTCGGCGCGGCATCGATCGATCAGCGCGTCGACCAGGCCGACGTACCCGTAGAACAGTCCCGCCTGCATCGCGTGGATGGTGTTCTTGCCGATCACGCTGTCCGGCCGGGCGAGCTCGACCCGCGGGAGCTGCGCGGTGCGCGTGTACAGCGCCTCCTCGCTGATCCGGAGCCCCGGGGCGATCACCCCGCCGATGTAGTCGTTGGCGGCGTTCACGCAGTCGAACGTGGTGGCGGTGCCGAAGTCGACCACGATCACCGGCCCGCCCCACGCGGTGATCGCCGCCACCGCGTTCACGATCCGGTCCGCGCCCACCTCGCGGGGGTTGTCGGTCCGGATCCGCATCCCCGTCTTGAGCTTCCGCCCGACGATCAGGCAGTTCGCGTCGAGGTATCGGCGGCAGGCCTTCTCGATCGTGTACACCTGGCTCGGGACGACGCTCGAGCAGATCGCGCCGGTGATCCACCCGGGCTCGACGCCGCGGTGCGCGAGCAGCTGCAGGATCAGCGCGCCGAGCTCGTCGGTCGTCCGCGGGAGGGTGGAGATCCGCCAGGTGTACAGGATCTTGTCGCCGTCGACGAGGCCGAGGACGGTGTTCGTGTTGCCGACGTCGATGACGAGGATCGCGGCCATCGGCGGGACTATACCCGTCACGGGATGTCTCGGCCGGCGGCCGCATCACCGTCGCCGCTCCGGTCGGGGTACGCTCGGATCGATGTCGCTCCCCCCTGCGGTCCCCGAGTTCGACGCTCCGCTCCTCCACCGCGCACCGGTCGAGGTGACGCGCCGGTACAGCGGCGCCGCGTCGACCGAGCTGGACCTGCTCCGACCGATGCCCGGCGGGCCGCGGATCTTCGTCCAGGCGACCCTCCCGGACGGCTCGCTCGGCGTGTTCCTGGTCGACACCGGCGCGGACGTTTCGGTGCTGTCGGACAAGGCGGCGGAGCGGCTCGGCCTCCGGTCGGACCGCGAGGTCGACGTGTGGGGGCTGTCCGGCTCGGCGTCGGTCCGGGCGGTGCTCCTGCCGACACTCCAGCTCGGCGACGTGGTCGTCCACGACACCGACGTGCTGATCGGGGTGCCCGGGTTCACCGACCAGATCGCGTTCATGCCGGTGGATGGCCTGATCGGCAACAATGTGTGGAGTCAGTTCACGCTGGAGATCGACTACCCAGCGGACAAGATGGTGCTGTCGCCGCCGGGAGAGGGCCCGCCGCGGCGGAAGTCCGCCCCGATGTTCTTCGACGGGTCGCACATCCACACCCTGGTCACCGTGACCACCACGGGAGACGATCCGCGCGACGTCCAGGTGATCACCCAGGTCGACACCGGGGCGAGCGAGCTGACGCTGTGCGCGGCCACCGGCCTGCCGTTCACCGGCGCCTACACGCAGGGGCTCGAGACCGTCCGCGGGATCGGCGCGTCCGAGACGCTGCCGCCGTTCCGGTTCCTCGAGATGACGCGGCGGATCCCCGTCGATCACGTCGAGCTCGGCGGGACGCGGGTCAACGTCGGGATCCCGGCCCGGTGGGTCGCGTACGAGAACACCCGGACCGCGACCTGCGGCACCGGCGGGATGAAGGCGCTGCTCGGCCACGAATACCTGTCCGGCAACCGGGTGGTGTTCGACTACGCGGAGGGCCGGCTGGCCCTGACGAAGTCGAAGCGGCGCCCGCGCCAGATCGACGGGCACGCGGTCCTGCTCGGCCAGGAGGTCGGGCGGTACGGCGAGCCGCCGGAGCGGGCGCTGATCCGCGGCAAGCTCCTGCTCGGGATGGGCGAGGACGACCGGGCGATCGCCGCGCTGAACACGTTCGTCGCCACCGACGGGATCGATCCGGCGGAGCACGCCGAGGCGCAGGTGCTGCTCGCGCGGGTCCTGCAGGTCCACGGCCGGCACGAGGAGGCCTGGCGCGTGCTCGGGAGCCTGAGCGCCGGCGATCTCGTCGACCAGGACCAGATCGTCGCCACGGTCAACGGCCTGGTGTTCGACGGGCGGCTCGACGAGGCGGTGGCGCTGGCGGAGCGCGGGGTGGCGGAGCGCCCGGACGCCGGGTGGGCCCACGTCGCGCTGTCGGACGTGTCGTTCCAGCGACGGGAGTACGATCGCGCGCAGGACGAGCTCCTCCGCGCGGCCGACCTCGAGCAGTACCCGGACGCGCACCTGCTGCGGCGGGCCCGGGTCGCGCTGGCGACCGGCGACCGGTACGGCGCGATGGCGCGGGTGCGCAAGCTGCTCGAGCTGTACCCGGGCGGCGGGATGTACCTGTGGTTCTACGCGATGCTGGTCGAGGACGACGGCGATCGCACCACGTTCCGGTCGGACGTCGACGCGGCGATGGCGCGGCTCCACCCGTTCGATCAGCCGTCGGACTTCCTGGTCGGCGCGAACCGGACCCTCGGCGACCTCGAGGCGGTCCGGACCGGGCTCGCCGCCGGCCTCCGCGACCAGTGCGATCCCCTGCCCGCCGAGACCCCGGACCACGACAACTGCGTCGCGTGGTTCGAGGCGCTGGCCGGGGTCGAGCCGGACGACGCGCTGACCCGGATCGATCGCGCGCTGGCGGCCACCGGCGAGCGGTCGGACTTCCTCGACACCAAGGCGATGGTCCACCTGTCGCGGGACGAGTACGCGGCGGCGCTGTCGGCGGCCCACGCGGCGGCCCGGCTCGCCCCGGACGACATCTACATGCTGTGGCAGGCGGAGCGGATCGCGCAGCTCGCCGAGCAGCAGCTCGGGGTCGCGCCGATCCCGCGGGGGGCGATCGCCGCCGACGCTGCGCCCGCGCCTGTCCCGGCGACCGCTCGGTCGGTGGATCCGCCGCCGGCCCAGGTCACGCCCGGCGCCGACCGGACTCCGGACCCTGACCCGGACCCGCGCCGCTCGAGCCGGACCGAGTCGCCGCGCCGCCGGGGCGAGTGACCGATGCGGCACGCCCGACGGATCGCCGGGGTCCTCGCGGCGCTCGCGGTCGTCGCGGCCGTCCTCGCGGGCCTGTCCCAGCTCGACGCGACCCGGCGGGTGGCGATCGCGGTGATCGATCCGGGAACGCCGGTGGCCGCAGCCGCCCCGCCGACCGTCCTGCGGCCGACGTTCGACGGTCCGGACCTCGCTCGGCCGCGGATCCCGGTCCACCTCGAGCTCGTGACCGCGGACGTCCCGCAGCCGACCGACCTCGCCCCGATCCCCGGCACCGACCGGTGGGTGGTGACGTCCAAGTCGGGGACCGCGTGGCTCGTGACGCCGGGGCAAGCCCCGGTCCGGTGGTTCGCGATCGACGTCGCGACCACCTCCGAGCTCGGCCTGCTCGGGATCGCGTTCCACCCTCGGTTCACCGACAACGGTCGGTTCTACGTCAACGCGACCCCGAAGCTCCCGGACCACGACGAGACGCAGATCCTGCGGTACCACGTCAGTCCCCGGACGGTGGGCTCGCCGGGCGCACCGGAGCCGGTCCGGGAGCAGGTCGTGCTCGCGGTCACCCAGCCGTTCCAGAACCACAACGCGGGCCAGATCGTGTTCGGCCCCGACGGGATGCTGTACGTCGGGCTCGGCGACGGCGGGTACCGCGGCGACCCGCACGGCAACGGCCAAAACCTCGGCACCCTCCTCGGATCGATGCTCCGGCTCGACGTCGACGCGGCCGAGCCGTACGCGGTGCCCCCGGACAACCCGTTCGTGGGGCAGGTGGGCGCGCGGCCGGAGATCTGGGCGTACGGGCTACGCAACCCGTGGCGGTTCACGTTCGAGCCGTCGACCGGGCGGATGATCGTCGCCGACGTTGGCCAGGACAAGATCGAGGAGATCGATCTCGTCCGCCGCAGCGACAACCTCGGGTGGAACGTGCTCGAGGGGTACGCGTGCTACGCGCCGTCGACCGGGTGCCGGACGGAGGGGATGGTCGGCCCGATCTGGACCTACCGCCACGGCCCGTCCGGCATCTCGGTCACCGGGGGGGTGGTGTGGACGGCCCCCGGACCGCTGACCGACCGGTACCTGTTCGGCGACTACGGCTCCGGGCGGCTGTGGGCGATGGCGGTCCCGGCGTCCGGCCCGGCGACCGAGGTCGCGGCGCTCGGGCGGTTCACCTCGGCCCCCACCGCGTTCGCCCGGGCGCCCGACGGGACGGTGTGGGTGGCGGACTTCGCCGCCGGCGCGGTGTTCCGGATCGTCCCCGACTGACGGATCAGCCGCCGGCGCTCCCGCTGCCACGATGCCCGACGACGCGGTCGCCGTCACCCCGGTCGGCAGCGCCGGGATCCTCGGCGTCGCTGCTCCCGGCGTCGCTGCCCTCGACCAGCTGCTTCGCCCGCTGCATCAGCGGCCGCAGGCTCGAGTGGGTCACCACCCGGCACGCCTCCTCCGGGCTGAACCACCGGACGTCCTTGACCCCCTCGCGGGCGGCGGGGCGGAACCGGCCGTCCATGTCCCCCTTCGGCTCGAGCAGGTACAGGTACACCGTCTTCAGCCGCGGCAGGCCGCCCGGCGCGAGGAACCCGTACCGGATCAGCCCGACCAGCGCGCGGACGTCGAAGTCGACCGAGATCCCCATCTCCTCCTGGACCTCGCGCACCCCGGCCCACTCCGGGGGTTCACCCGGTTCGAGCTTCCCCTTCGCGACCTCCCACGTCACCCCGGACCGACGGGTGACCCGGATCAGCGCCATCTGGATGGTGCCGTCCGGGGTCCGGATCACCGGGATCCCGCCGGCGGACCGCTGCTCGGCGAACTGCGGCTGGAGGTTCAGCACGTCCGCGAGCCCGACCGACCGCGCGACGTACAGCCCGCGCCGGTTCCGCTGGAGCTTCAGCCGCCGCCGCCGCTGGCGGACGGTGTCGACGTACAGCACCCGCGGATCGCCGCCCATCCGGTGCGCCGCCCGCCAGGCCTGGGTCTCGTCGTCCGACAGGAACACCGGCTTGCCGGTGGAGGTCCGGATCGCGTTGCCGTGGCGGTACCGGTCGACCTGCTCGGCGGTGCACGCATGGTACAGGATGTCCGGCGCGGGGTGGACGGTGCTCTGGCGTCGCACGGCCCGGACCGCCTCCCCGGCCAGCTCGAACCGCTTGCCGCGCTGGGCGATCCGCTTCACGTCGCCCGGATCGACCGGCCGGCCGAGCTCGCGCTGGAGCAACGCCACCACCTCGTCGAGCGCGGTGAACCCGCGGTCGTCCGACACGGGGACGGCGTCGGAGCGGAGCAGCCGTCCCATCGCGCTCGCCAACCGATCGAGCTCGGGATCGGGCACCCGGTCCTCCTGGGTTCACCCTAACCCCAAACCCGCGCGGACTTCCCGCACCCGCGCGACCCCGACGCGGTGATCCCGGTCGATCCCGGACAACCCACTGGACGTTCGAACGGCTTTCCGACCGGGCGGCGCGGCGGGTCCGACGTGCATGTGGCTCCTGTCGTCCCTCCTCGGCTGCGCGACCGTCGGCACGTTCCAATCGGCGCGTCCGATCGACGCCGGCACGGTCCAGGTCGGCCTCGAGTCGTCCCTCGTGTCGAGCCGGACCCCCGACTCCGGGCACGAGTCGACCACCCCGATCGCGCTCGCGCTGCGGTACGGCCTCGATCCGCGGACCCAGATCGGCGTGCGGGTCGGGGCGGTGGCGCCAGAGGTCGCGGTCACCCGCCGGCTGATCGGCGACGGCGACGACGACCTCGCAGTGTCGATCGCGCCGTCGCTCGGCGGGTGGCGCGTCGCGACCCACGGGATCCCGATGGTGTTCGTATATGGCCAGCTCCCGCTGCTGATCGGCGTCCCTACCGGTCGCGGGTCGGAGCTGGTGTTCGGACCGACGGCGTCGTTCGAGTGGGGGCACCACCTCGCGCTGCCGGTGTGGGGCGGGAT
>JBEBJW010000201.1:0-8721 GCA_040079715.1 Myxococcota bacterium
CTCCGGGGTGGCGCCGAGGCCGGGGGCCAGGTCGAACGTATCGTTCGCCCCGAGCGGGGTCGCGACCGGCTCCCCCGGACCGCGGGAGACCAGGCGCGACGTCGGCACCGACCGGGGCGGTTGGACCGGCGCAGTGGCGGTCCGGTGCGGGACGGTGGCCGGCGTGGCCGACGACTCCGCCGGCGGAGCGCCCGGGTCGGCGGTCGGGTCGGTGTCCGCGCGGCCCGCCGGCCGCGCGGACCGGCGCGGGGAGCGCTGCGGCGAGTCGAGGCCGATCACCAGCTCGCCCTCGGGCACCGGCGGCGGGCGGGACCGCGCGGCCCGATCGACCCACGAGGGCTGGTCGTCCGCGTCGCCGGGATCCGCGAACGTCGGCGGCTCCTGGAGCTCGGTCTGGGCCGCGTCGAGGGCCGCGGCGATCGCCGACCGAGACGGCGGCATCATCGCCTCGAGCTCGGGGAACAGCTTCGCCGACAGCGGCCACTCTTCGTTCGACAGGTCGAGCACGACGTCCGGGGTGCCGGGCGGCTCGGGCGGCAGGACCATCAGCGCCTGCTCGAGCGCCTCGGCGACGCCGTCGGCGGTCGACAGCGCCTCGATCCCGCACTCGGCCGCGATCGACGCGAGGCCGGGCGGCAGCTCCTCGATCGGGCCCGCGAGCGCCTCGATCAGCGCCCCGAGCGCGACCACGTCTGCCAGCGGATCGGTCGCGTCGTCGATCACCGACGGATCGGACAGCTTGCGGACCCCGTCGACGGTCACGAGGCCGTTGTGGGCCGCGACCCCGCCGTGCGACACCCCCACCAGGTGGAGCGAGGAGAGCCCGCGCGCGATCTCGAGCACCGCGCCGCACGCGAGCTGGGGCGGCATCGGGCCGTGGCGCATCCGCCAGGCGCCGAGCGTGCCGCCGGTGGCGAGCTCCATCACCACGAACGGCAGCCCGTTGGCGTCCCCCACGTCCAAGATCCGGATCAGGTGAGGATCGCGCATCCCGAGCAGCCGTCGGTTCGTCTGGGCGAACCTGGCGCGCACGGCAGCGTCGCGCGCCGACGGCTCGAGCAGCACCTTGATCGCCCGAGCGACCCGGTCCTTGCGATCGTACGCGCGATAAACGGCGCCGATCCTGCCTTCACCGAGGCGGGACACCAGCACGTACCGACCCTCGGACAGACTTGGCGCATCCGGAGGGAACGTGGGGGTGACCATCGGCCTCATCCTATGGGGCCCATCCTATGCCGGATCGATGCGCTCGGCCGGCGCTGCCGTCATCGTCCCTCGAACGTCGGCCCGGACGGGTCGGACCTGCGCGTCGCGGCCGCAGTGATCGCCGTCGCGAGGTCGCGCGACCGGAGGTGGGCCGCGTTCCAGGTGGCGACGTACTCGAGCGAGGCGTCGATCCGCGCCCGCTCGGCCTCGATCAGCACCCGCTTCGCGCCTTGCACCGCGAGCGGCGGGTTCGCGGCGATCGTCTCGGCCAGCCCGAGCGCCGCCTCGAGCAGCGCGGCGTGATCGGGGAGCACCCGGTCCACGAGGCCGATCCGGAGGGCCTCCTCGGCGCCGAAGTCGCGCCCGGTGAACACCAGCTCCCGGGCGCGGCCAGGCCCGACGATCGCCGGGAGCCGCTGGAGCGTGCCCACGTCGGCGACCATCGCGAGGCGGGTCTCGCGGATCCCGAACACGGCGTCTGCCGCGCACCACCGGATGTCGCACGCGGTCGCGAGATCGACCCCGCCGCCGAGGCAGTACCCGTGGATCGCGGCGATCACCGGCACCCGGCACCGCTCGACGCAGGTGACTGCCCCCTGCATCCGGCGGATCATCGCGTGGAGCTGCTGCTGACGGGCCCCGTCGGGCGCGGCCGGACCGGGATCGATCGGGAGCTGGCCGCCCATCGCCACCAGATCGAGCCCCGAGGTGAACGCAGCACCCGCCCCGGACACGACCACGCACCGCACGTCCGGATCCGCGTCGAACGAGCCGAACAGCGGCGCCATCCCGTCCCAGAACGCCGGCCCGAGCGCGTTGCGCCGCCGCGGGTCGTCGAACGTCAGGTGGACCACCGCGCCGCGCCGCTCCACGTTCAGGAACCCACCCATCGCGAGACCTCCTACACCGGCCCGAGGAACACCCACCCGACCGAGTCCTCCTGCGGGACCCCGGTGGTGGCGGTGACGGCGACCGCGACCCGATCGGCGTCGGCGTACACCGCGACCCCGACCGGGACCTCGCCGCTCACCGACGGGTCGTCGAACGGCAGCCGCACCTCCTGCAGCGCGCCGGTCGGGCCGTACCCGAGCCACACCTCGGGCCCCGCCACCCCGTCGACCAGCGCCGCGACGTACAGCGTGCCGCCGGCGTCGGCCACGTCGAGCGCGTCGACCACCTGCCCGTCGAACACCCGCTCCGCCACGCCGCCGATCGGGCGGACGAACGCGGCGCCCGTCGCGTCGACGAGGCCCATCCAGCCTTCGTCCTGGTCGCCGAACACCCACCCTTCGCCGGACGGTCCGTCGTTCGACAGGACCGGCGCCTCGGTCGCGGTCCACCGGTCGCACGACGCCGCGGTGCACGCGCTGAACGTGGTCGACCACACCCCGCCGTCCTGGGTCGCCGGCGCGTCGAAGAAGCAGGCGTCGGCGCTGCCGAACGTCACGGTGGTGCGCGGCGGCGGATCGTCGAGCGAGTAGGTCAGGTGGAGGCGCGCGTCGGCGCACGCGAGGGCGAACGGGGCGCCGGTGTCGTCCATCAGCAGATCGACGCCGTTCGCGACGTACGACGCGGTCAGGAAGTCGGTCGTCCCGGTCGCGGGCGACAGGATCGCGTTCCCGGTCAACCACGCGACGCCGTTCACGTTGAGGTGGGTGTAGCCGGTGCCGATGTTGTCGGTGGTGTACGCGACCATCACGACCGGGTCCGGGACCCCGTCGCCGTCGGCGTCGGCCGGGGCGGGATTGACCGCGGCGTCGATCCGACCCTGGATCTGGAGGTTCGGGGTGGTCGCCTTCCAGAACGGGTAGGTCGGACCGGCCGGGACGGCGCCCCCGCGCGCGGCGGACACCGGGAACGGCAGCCCGACCCCGAACTCGCTCTGGACCGACGGCAGCGTCGCGGAGCGGGCGCCGACCAGCACGAGGTAGTCGTCGGCCATCCGGACGATCTCCGGGTTCGTCGGGCCGGTCCAGTCGAAGTCGACGAGCGCGTCACCGAACCCGAACGCGGACACGTCGACGTCGCCGGCGCAGTCCTGATCGACGCCGTCGGCCAGGATGTCGAGCGCGCCGGGCCAGGTGTCGAACCGGTGGTCGTCGCAGTCGCCGGACACCGGGACGCTGAGCCCGGCGTCGGGGTTGTCGGCGACCCACGTGCCGATCCGGTCCGTGTACGCCCACATCGTCGCATAGGCGTTCATCAGGTCCACGATGTTGCCGAGCGCGGGCATGAACCCGTCGTGGTCGTCGTCGAAGTCGTTGTCCGCCCCGCAGTCGGCGTCGATCGCGTCGTACGGCGGATCGTTCGTCGGGTGGGCGGTGGTGTTCGGGTGGACCGCGACCGGGTCGACCGGGGTGCCGGCCGGGTACGACACGATCCCGGCGTCCGGCTCGTCGACGCAGTCGCCGAACGGCTGGTCCGGGTCGACGCAGAACGGGGGCGGCTCGGCGCCGTAGTACTGGGCGACGTACGCGTCGTACAGCGGGGCCGCGGCGGCGGGCATGAAGCAGTCGCCGTCCTTGTCGAAGTCGTTGCGGCCGTCGCAGTCGCGATCGATCCCGTCGTAGTACAGCTCGGCGATCGCGTTCTCCGGGTGCACGTCCGGGTCCTGATCGTCGCAGTCGCCGACCACCGGGGACGGGTGGCCGGGCGGCGCCCACAGCGCGAGCCGCTCGGTCGGGATGCCCCACTGGTCGAGGTACTGGGTGAACACGTCGGCGGTGGGCTGGTCGACGCCGCCGATCGTCACGGTGACCGGCATGAACCCGTCGCGGTCGACGTCGAAGTCGTTGTCCTGCTGGCAGTCTCCGTCGATCGCGTCGTACGGGACCTCGTTCGCCCCGGTCACGTCCGGGTGGACGTCCGCCGCGGTCGGGACGACCGACGGATCGTCGGCGCAGTCGACCTCGATCCCGACGAGCGCCGGCGGGTACGCGGCGATCGGCCCGAGCGCCTCGTACGCCTCGACCGAGATCCCCGGGAACCCGTCCTGGTCGGCGTCGACGAGGTCGAACCCGTCGCAGTCCTGGTCGAGCCCGTCGTACGGGGTGTCGACGCCGCCCGGGCGGACGTCCGGATCGCGGTCGTCGCAGTCGTCGGCGTACGGCGCGCCGTCGCCGTCTTCGTCGAGCTCGGCCAGCCGCTCGCGGTAGTGGGCGTCCGTGACCCAGGTGCACGCGGCGAGCGCGAGCACCGGGCCGATTCGACCGACCGACCGACCGACCATTCCGGTTCCCCCTCGGACCGCGGAGCATACCCCACGGGGCGGACCTCGGCGCGGGCAGGTCGGATCGCACACCGCTGCCGACCTCCTCGGCTCCCCGACTGCCCGTCGGGCTCCCTGGCCAAACATTGCCCTCAACGCACGACAAGCGGAGTTCGGCTGGCGCAGAAAACCAGTCGTGGACATGAAGCTGCTGCAACCGAACACCGGCTGATTGTTGCCCCAGCCGCCACCCTGGTCGCGGCACCGGGTGCCGGATTCAGCGGCAGCGACCGTCGGACGGCGGGTTCGCGGTGACCGGGCGGCCGCCGACCGCGCCGCGTGGTACCTTCGGGGGCTTGCCGGGGGAGCCGATGATCGCCCTGATCGCGTGGGTCGCGTGCCAGTCGTCGACCGAGCCGGAGCTGCCGGCGCCCCCGGCGCCGATCGAGTCCGGCGCGCCCCTGGTCGGCGCTGCCGAGGGGTACCTCGACCTGCCCGTCGGCACGCCGCTCGCCGGCTACACAGCGCGGTGCAGCTGCCTCGGGTCGTTCGGCAAGGTCGACGATCGGGCGAGCCCGTACGCCACCGCGTTCATCGAGAGCACCGGGGTCCAGACCTACCCCACCGTCAAGGTGATCTGGCTCCAGAACGGCGACGACAACCTCGTGATCACCAAGACCGACTCGGTCTACTCGTACGACGCGCTGGTGGCCGAGGTCACCCGCCGGCTCGAGGCCGAGACCGGCGAGGTCCTGGCCGGGCGGGTGATCCACACCGCGAACCACAGCCACGCGAGCTGGGGCACGTTCGACGAGGGCATCGGCTGGTACCTGGGATCCGACAAGTTCAACCGCGAGAACTTCGAGCGGATGGTCGATCGGATCGTGTCGGTCGCGGTCGAGGCGTACGGGGTGCGCGAGCCGGCGAAGATCGGCGTCGGGTGGGCCACCGACTGGGACCCGGCGGACGAGGTGTACCGCGACCGCCGCCACGAGAACGACGCGCTGGCCCCGTGGGGCGCCGACGGCCCGCAGAGCCTCGGCAAGGACCCGCACCTCGGGATCGTCCGGTTCGACACGCTCGCCGACGAGCCGCTCGCGGTGCTGGTCAACTTCGGGATGCACGGCACCCTGTCCGGCGAGGACGACCCGCTCGCGTCGAGCGACTCCGGCGGCCACGTCGAGACCGGCCTCGAGGAGACGTTCGGCGACCGGAAGGTCGTCACCATGTTCACCCAGGGTGCCGGCGGCGATTCGTCGCCGGCGGGCCAGCAGGACGGCTACGCCGCGTTCGAGTCGGTCGGCGCGATCGCCGCGTCGAAGATCCGCGCGGTGTACGACACCGTGACCACCAGCGCCGACCCGATCCGGATGGAGACCGCGTCGCGGGCGATCCCGAAGTCCCCGGGCTCGATCCGGGTCACCCGCGACGGCGCGGTCGACTGGTCGTACACCCCGTACGACCCGGACCCGAACTACTGGCCGGACAACCTCGTGTACGGCGCGGACGGGCAGATCCTGTCCCCGATCGACGAGTTCAACACCCAGACGGGGGCGGTGTTCTGCGGGTCGGGGGACATCGACTTCCCGATCGGCGGGCTGCGGGTCGGGGTGTTCCCGTACGACCAGTGCCTGCAGCTCGACCTGCTGTCGACGCTGATCGGCGTGTTCTTCTCCGAGCCGGACATCCAGCTGCCGCTGCCGGAGACGCTCCGGGCGTCGGCGACCGTCAGCCGGATCGGCCCGTTCCCGACGCGCCTCGCCGACGGCACCAGCCGGACCGAGGACTGGTTCGTCGGGTTCTTCCCCGGCGAGCCGGTGTTCAGCTACGCCGAGCAGTGGCGGCGCCGGACCCACGACGAGCTCGGCGTCGACGACGCGATGATCGTCGGGTACGCGCAGGACCACGAGGGGTACCTGCTGATCCCCGAGGACTGGCTGATGGGCGGCTACGAGCCGGACATCGGCGTGTTCGGCCCGCTCGAGGGCGAGTTCATCATGGAGGGCGTGCTGAAGCTCGGGGAGGACACGCTCCTCACGCCGGACGTCCGCGAAGACCCCGACCCGCTCCACCTGTACGGCGCGACGACCTACCCGGACGTGCCGCTGAGCACCGCCCGACCGGACGCCACCCCCGACGCCGGCGAGCGGATCACCGACGTCCGGCCGTACCTGTGGACGCCGTTCCTCGGGTCCGAGGCGAACAGCCCGACCGCGGCCGAACTCACCGTCCCGGCGCAGGTCCCGCGGGTCCAGGGGATGATCCAGCTCGCGTGGGAGGGCGGCGATCCCGGGGTGGACGCGCCCGAGGTCGTGCTCGAGCGGCAGGACGGCGACCAGTGGGTCGCGGTGACCACCCCGGCCGGCCGGCGGATCGACGAAGGCCGGCACGACATCCTGCTCGCCGAGACCCCGACCCCGCTGTACCCGAGCGACGCGGTCCAGACGCACCAGTGGTGGGCCGGCTGGCAAGCGGTCGGGCATTGGCAGGACCGCGCCGGGATGCCGCTCGGCACCTACCGGCTCCGGGTGACGGGGCACCGGTACGGCGGGTCCGCGGCGACCTGGCCGTGGGACGGCGTGCCGTACGAGCTCGCGACCGAGCCGTTCGAGGTCGTGCCGGCGGCGATCACCGTCACGGTCGACGACGCGGTCGGGGCGCTGTTCGCCTCGCTCCCGGCGCCGCCGCACGGGTTCCGGCTGATCGCCCTCGGCGGCGACGAGAGCGGCGACAACCCGATCCCCGGCCCGGTCACGGTCGAGATCGAGACCGCGACCGGCACCACCAGCGACACGGTCGACCCGGCCCTGTCGGACACGCGCTCGTCGCTGCCGGTGGCGGTGCCGGCGGACTGGGTGTCGGTGCGGGTGACCGACGCGTACGGCAACGTCGGGGTCGCGGTCCGGCCCTGACCGGTGGCCCGCAAGCACCACCCGCTGTGGGTCCCGTCGGCGGAGGACCGCGCGGTGGCCCACGCGCTCGGCGCGCACGCGGCGTTCCTCCCGGTCGACGGCGGCTGGGTGTACGTCGCGCGCCCGCCGACCCGCGCGACCACCGCGGTCCTGGATCTGGTGCAGGCGGCGTACGAGCGGTTCCCCGGCCGGGCGCACGCGGTGCTCCGCCAGCGGATCCGGACCACCGCGCCGATCGCGCCGCTCGATCGGGCGGTGGTCGAGGTCGCGGCGAAGCGGCTGTCGGTCGTCGACCCGCACGGAACAGACGGCGACGGCCACGGCGCCGGCCACGGCCACCCGGCGCTCCGGGGACGGCTCGAGGACCTCGGGCCGTGGGTGCTCACCGCGCGGGCCCACGCCGGGCGCGCCCACCGGGACGTGGCGGCGACGCTCCGGGCCCCGGACGGGCGGACCGCGACGGCGGCGAACACCGCGGCGACCAACCGGACGCTCCACGCCGAGCTGAACCTGGTCCAGGCGTGGGTCGCGGCGCACGGGCCCATCCCGGCGGGCGCGACGGTCGAGACGGCGCTCCAGCCGTGCCGGATGTGCGCGGCGCTGCTGGTCCGCGCCGCCGAGGGCCGGATCGACGTGGTGTACGCGACCCCGGACCCCGGGCGGCTGGCGCGGGGCACCGCGCTCCAGGCGCTCGGGTGGGAGCGGCGCGGCTGACGGATCGTGGACCCCGCGAACCACCGTCGATGGCTGCGCCAGGCGGACGGGAGGGCGCGCAGAGCGGAGCGGCGCGCGGTCCGAGCGGAGCGAGGACGGAGGAGCGGAGCGACGACCCCGGACGGAGGCCGACGGCGAGCCTGCGAGCCGGGGCGCCCAGCCGATTTGTCGGTGCCGAACCGGGATCGCCCCCACCCGCGTCCCGCACGACCAGGGGGTCGGTGCGCGGGTCCGGGCAGGGGCGACCGAGCGCGCTGGCTACGCGAGGACGGAGACGCAGGCGATGACGAACGCCACCGCGCCGATCATCGTGATCACGAAGATGTTCTTGCCGAGCAGCTGCATCGCGACCTCGTCGCGGGGGAGGTCGCGCTGGCCGGACTCGTATCCCTGGTGCACGGTGACCTCCTGCTACTTCGCGGCGAGCGCGTGGGGGGTGGAGACGGACTCTTCGTGGTCGGACGGCAGGTCCATCGCGGCGATCTGGCGCGACAGGCCGTCGCCCGCGAGCTGCGGCTGCATCCCCGGGAGCCAGAACAGGAAGTCGTTCAGGAAGTCCCGGTAGTGGATCCGACCGTTGTCGAGGAACAGCTTGATGCACAGGCCGAGGGTCAGCTCGAGGCCCATCCGCAGGAGATGCTCACCGGTGAAGAAGTCCATCGTCGTTCCGTCGTGGGGTGG
>JBEBJW010000202.1:0-8715 GCA_040079715.1 Myxococcota bacterium
GGCCGAACGCGAGCTTCGGCTTGATCCCGAGCCCCTCGACGACCGCCGTCCGCAGCGCGGCCTCGATGTCCGCGGCGGTGAACGCCGGCCGCGCGCCGAGCGCCGAGGTCGCGGCGTCGGTCGAGCGGCTGGTGCTGCTCGCCCCCGCGGTCGACCCGGCGGCGTACGTCGCGGCGGTCGGGTCGCTCGGGGGTCCGCGGGTGAGGGCGGAGGCGCCCGAGGCGATGGCGCGGGCGGTCGGCCTCCACCCCCGACAGGTCGGCGTGCTCGCCACCGGGGCCGGCCTCGGGCTGCCGGTGACGGTGATCCACGATCGACGTGACCGCGAGATCCCGTTCGCCGCGGTCGAGGCGACCGTCGCCCGGTGGCCGGGGGCGACGCTGCTCCCGACCCACGGCCTCGGGCACCGGCGGCTGCTCCGCGACCCCGCGGTGGTGGCGGCGGTCGTCGGTGCGGTCGGTGGAGCGGACGAACGGTCGTGCGGCCACGGTCAGCTCCGTGGGGGGTGCCCGACCTGCGCGCTCGAGCGCGAGCTGTACCACCGGCCGCTCCGGTGGTCGGTCAGCCGCTGACGGCCAGCGCCTCGTCCACCACGTCGTGCCAGGTCCGGACGTACGCGATCCGCGGCTGGTCCGCGACCCGCCGGACCGCGTCCGCCCAGGCGGCAGGCGCGTCGTCGTCGACCACCGCCCCGGTCTCGCCGACGAGCGCCGCGGCGTCTTCGGTGGCCGTCGTCACCGCTGGCACCCCCTCCGCCCGGTACGCCGACACCTTCAGCGGGCAGAACCACGGGGGCGCGCCGGTCGCGTACGGCGCGACGCCGACGTCGAGCGCCGCCACGTGATCGGCCACCGCCCGGTGGGACACGTGCCCGACCGCGATCAGCCGCCGGTGGCGCGCCGGCGGGTGGGTCCCGTCGCCGACCGCGACCCCCGTCCAGTCTGGCCCGAGGGCGTCGAGCAGCGCCGGGAGCCGGTCCGCCCCGTGCCACCGGTGCATCGACCCGACGAACCCCACCACCGGTCCGTCGAGACCCAGCCGTCGCCGCACCTTCCCGCGGTCGCCGGGGGGACCGGCGGTGATCCCGTTCGGCAGGTGGTGGACCCGGGCGCAGCCGATCGACGTCCCCCACCGGACCAGCCACCGGCTCACCGCGAACACCCGGTCGGCGGACCGGAGGTTGTGGACCTCGCGGGCGTGCTCCCACGGGCGCGGCGGGTCCGGCCACCGCCGCTCGAGCGACAGCGGCGCGTCGAGCTCCACCCACCGCGGGATCCCGAGCGCCCGGCACCACCGCCCGACCGCGAGGGTCATCGGGTCGTGCCGCTCCCACACCAGGTCCGGCCGCCACCGGGCGAGGGCCGCCGCCGACCGGTGGCCGTCGAGCCGCGCGCCGACCGTCCGCAGCCCGGGAGACCACGCCCCGGGTTCGAGGTGCGACGCCGGGATCGCCGGGTCGGCGTCCCACCGGCCGCGATCGTCGTCGGCGTTCGGGGTGAACACCCGCACCGTGTGGCCGCGATCGGCGAACGCCCGCGCGATCCCGCGGAGGTGGACCGAGGCGCCGGACGGACCGTACAGCGGGATCCCGCGCGGCCCGCACCACACCGCGATCCGCACGTCAGCGGGTGGCGGCGGCGAGCGCCTGGGCGAGGTCGTCGATCAGGTCGTCGACGTTCTCGATCCCGATCGACAGCCGCACGAGCCCGTCGTCGATCCCGAGCGCGGCCCGCTTCGCCGCCGGCACCGACGCGTGGGTCATCGCCGCCGGCAGCTCGATCAGGCTCTCCACCCCGCCGAGCGACTCGGCGAGGGTGAACAGCTCGGTGGACGACACGAACCGCTCGGCCCGCGGCAGATCGAAGTCGAACACCACCGACACCATCCCGCCGAACCCGGACATCTGGCGCTTCGCCACCGCGTAGCCGGGGTCGGCCGCACGGAACGGATAGTGCAGGCGCTGGACCTGCCGCTGCTCCGCCAGCCACCCGACGACCTTCGTGGCGTTGGCCTGGTGGCGCTCCATCCGGATCGCCAACGTCTTGAGCCCGCGGAGGGTCAACCACGCGTCCCACGGGCCGGGCACCGCTCCGGACGCGTTCTGGAGGAACCGAAGGTCGGCCGCGATCTTCGGGTCTGCGGTGACCACGATCCCGCCGACCACGTCCGAGTGGCCGTTCAGGTACTTGGTGGTGCTGTGGACCACCAGATCCGCCCCGAGCGCCAGCGGGCGCTGGAACATCGGGGTGGCGAACGTGTTGTCGACCGCGAGCAGCGCCCCGATCGCCTTGCACCGGGCGGAGACCGCCGCGAGATCGGTGATCTTCAGCAGCGGGTTGGTCGGCGTCTCGATCCACACCAGGTGGGTTCCGTCCGGGATCGCGTCCTGCGGGGACACCTGGGTGAAGTCGGCGTACGAGAACTGGATCGCGCGGCGGCTGTACACCCGCTCGAACAGCCGGAGCGTGCCGCCGTACAGGTCGTCGCCGCCGACCACCTTCGCGTCGCCCGGCAGCATCTGGAGCACGGTCGAGGTGGCCGCGAGTCCCGACCCGAACGCGATCCCGTCGGTCCCGCCCTCGAGCGCCGCCACGCACCGCTCGAGCGCCTCGCGGGTCGGGTTGTGGGTGCGGGCGTACTCGTAGCCCTTGTGCTTGGCCGGGCCTTCCTGGGCGTAGGTCGAGGTCTGGAACACCGGCGGCATCACCGCGCCGGTGGTCGGCTCAGGGGACTGCCCCGCGTGGATCACCATCGTCTCCGGATGCGCCGGCCGGTCGCCCATCTGTCCTCCGCGCGCCCTCGTAACCCGACGACGGCGGTCAGTCCGACTCGCAGCCGATCCCGTCGCGGTCGCCGTCGAACCGGTGGGGATCCGCGCCGACGACCCGGAACCGCCGGTCGGTGATGTCGGCGCAGTCGAGATCCGGGGGCGGTGAGGGGATGCACACGTCGGGGTACGACGGATCGCACGCCGCGCCCGCAGCGGGGCGAACGGTGGCAGCGGCGAGGACCAGCGACGCGAGGAGCGGGGTGCGCATCGTCGGAGTGTCGCCGATCGCGCCGATCGGCGGGTGCCATGCCGGTATCCCCCGGACGGTCTGCCTACGATCCCCGGGCTGCCGTCGCCGTGGCTATCCGGGGCGGCGGGCGATGTGGTCGATCAGGTCGATCCGGGTGACCACCCCGACCAGGGCGTCGCCTTCCATCACCAGCGCGATCCGCGTCTTGCGGAGCAGATCCGACAGCACCGTCACGTCGGTCGACCGGTCGACCACGCAGAAGTCGTGCGTCGCGAGCTCGCCGGCGCGCGGGACCACCGGCTTGCGCGCCAGCGCTGCCTCGAGCAGGTTCCGCTCGTGCAGCACGCCGAGCACCTTGCCCTCCCGCAGGACCGGGACCTGGCTGATCCCGTGGAGCTTCAGCAGCCCGATCGCCTCGGTGGCGACGGTGGTGTCCGGGACGGTGATCGGAGCCCGACCACCGGAGGCGTCGACGATGTCACCGACGGTGCCCATCGACGGCTTGTCGTCCAGGAACCCGTGCTCCGCCATCCACTGGTCGTTGTACACCTTCGACAGGTACCGCGAGCCGCCGTCCGGGAGCAGGATCACCACGTTCAGGCCCTCGCGATCGTTCGCCCGGACCCACTTCAGCGCGCCCGCGACCGCCGCCCCGCTCGACACGCCGGTGAAGATGCCCTCCTCGCGCGCCAGCCGACGGGTCATCTGGAAGCACTCGAGATCGTGCACCCGGACCACGTCGTCGACGTACTGGAAGTCCATCGTGGACGGCAGGAAGTCCTCGCCGATCCCCTCGACCACGTACGAGAACGGCTCGGTCATCTGGCCGGTCTTGAAGTAGTCGTAGTACAGCGAGCCGACCGGATCGACCCCGACCGTCCGGACCGACGCCTTGTGCTCCTTGAGGTACTTGCTGGTGCCGCTCGCGGTGCCGCCGGTGCCGAGCCCGCAGACGAACACGTCGATCGCGCCGTCCATCTGGGACCACAGCTCGGGCCCGGTCGAGGCGTAGTGCGCCTCGGGGTTGCTCGGGTTGTGGTACTGGTTCGCGTAGAACGCGTTCGGCGTCTCGTCGGCGATCCGGCGCGACACCGAGTAGTAGCTGCGCGGGTCCTCCGGGGTGACGTTGGTCGGGGTGATCACGACCTTCGCCCCGTATGCCCGCAGCGCGGCCCGCTTCTCCTCGGACTGCTTGTCCGGGAGCACGAAGATGCACTGGTAGCCGCGCACCGCCGCGGTCATCGCGAGGCCGGCGCCGGTGTTGCCGCTGGTGGCCTCGACGATCGTGCCGCCGGGCTTCAACTGGCCCGCCCGCTCGGCGTCGTCGAGGATCCGCACCGCGATGCGGTCCTTCACCGAGCCGCCCGGGTTCAGGTACTCGAGCTTGACGTACACGTTCGCCTTCAACCCGGCCGTCACCTTGTTGAGGCGGACGATCGGGGTGTCGCCGATGCAGGAGAGAACGTGATCATGGACGTTGTGCACGGGGTCCTCGCGGGACGCTCCCGTAATCGGCGGGTGCGCGCCGGGCCAGCCGTGGTAGGGTTCGGGCCTGGACCGTGTGGAGCGTCTGGTGGAAGGGCAGCGGGAGCGGTTGCTGCGCCGCGGCGACTACATCTGGGGCTCGTGGATCAAGCCCGAGCGCGTCGACGGGTACATCGTCGGCGTGAATCCGGGCGATCGCACGGACGTCCTCGGTCGGTTTCCGTTCTCGGAGGCCGCGGTCGACGACGCCGTCGACTGCGCGATCCGCGGGTCGGTGTTCTGGCGCCGGGTCGGGCGGGCCGATCGATCGAAGGCGATCCGAAAGTACCGCGACATCCTGAACAAGAATCAGGAGCGGTTCGCGGATCTGATCACCCGCGAGACCGGCAAGCCGATCTGGGAGGCGCGCCAGGAGGTGATCGCGTCGATGCGCGCGGTCGATCTCCTGCTCGAGGAGGGCCTGCCGCTGCTCGAGCCGCGGATCCTGAACGAGCGCGAGGCCCGCAGCGACTACCGGCCGCGCGGGGTCGTCGCGATCCTCGTCCCATACAACCTGCCGCTGCTGATCCCCACCCTCCACGCGTGCGCGGCGTTGCTCGCCGGCAACACGGTGATCCTCAAGCCGAGCAAGTTCACCCCGGGCGTCGGGCAGTCGGTCGGCGAGCTGTTCGATCGGTGCAAGCTGCCGCGCGGCACCTTCAACCTGCTCCAGGGTTCCGGCACCGGGATCGGTCAGAAGCTCGCCACCCACAGCGGGATCGACGCGCTGCTGTTCAGCGGCGCGTACACCACGGCGGTCGCGCTGCGGAAGGCGGCGATGGAGCGGCCCGAGCTGCCGATGTTCCTCCAGTGCGGCGGCAAGGGCGCCGCGCTGGTGATCGGCGGGTGCGACCTCGATCGCGCGGTGTACGAGGTGCTGGTCGGCGCGTTCCTCACCGCCGGGCAGCGGTCGAACTCGACCGGCCGGGTGATCGTCACCGAAGACGCGTTCGACCAGTTCGCGACCGAGCTGACCCGCCGGGCCCAGCGGGTGTCGGTCGGATACGGGTTCGACAGCTCCTCGTTCCTCGGCCCGGTGATCTCGGAGAACTTCCGCACCCGGTACCGGCGGTATGGGCGCCTGCTGGTGCAGCGTGGCCACGCCGCGCTCGCCGAGGCGCGCAACCGCGAGATCCCCGGCCGGCGCGGGTTCTACGTCGAACCGGCGGTGTACGCGATCGACTGGCAGAACGGCCACGGGTTCATCAACGACGAGCCGCCCGGACCGGTCGTGCTGCTGTACAAGGTGAAGAACTGGGAGGAGGCGGTCGCCCTGCACAACCGCCTGCTGTACCGCGTGTCCACCAGCCTGTTCGTCGCGCCGGACTTCCCGGAGCTGCCGGAGATCGTCGGGCGGCTGAAGACGGGCTCGCTGAACATCAACCGCGGCACGATCGGGGCGTCGCTCCGGTTGCCGGCGGTCGGGCTCGGCCGGTCGAGCAACGGGATCCCCGGCGGGATCGACCTGCTGCGGTTCCTGTCGACCCCGCGGTCCACGTTGGTCGAGAACCGCCCGTTCGACCCGACCTCGGCGGTGCCCGGCGTCAACTGGGACGACGACGAGGAAGAGGCGCTGTCGGTCGAGGTCGAGCTCGAGCCCGAGGGCTCGCCGATCTGACCGGCCGTCGTGTCAGCTGCTGCAGCTCACGCTCGCGACCGGCACGACGCGCTTCGTGGGGGCCCCACCCTGAGCGCTGATCTCGCAGTGACGTCGACGACGGTTCGCGCAGACCCGAAGATCGGATGAGCTCTCCGTACGGGGGTAGGCGCCGATCCTCACCCCGGCCCTCTCCCCCACGGGATCGGGATCGGCTTCTGGGCGTTGCACCGAGCTCGCGACGCTGGTCGGCGGCGCGCTCGACCCGAGGCTGGGTCTGGGGATCCACAGGTCGAGCCGCCGGCGCGGAGCTCCGGGTGGCGTCCCGTCGTCCGCCACCGAGCGGCGCGGAGCTCCGGGACGCTGAGAAGCGCGGCGCACCCGACCATCGCTGTCATGCGCTCGGCGATCGCAGCGGATCCCTTCCGGGGACCGGGCGCCCGCGGCATCCAGTCACCGCCACGCGCCGCCCCTTCCTCCCGGGACCAGGCGTGGTCAACCCGGCGGGCGGACCATCCGCGCCGGCCCGTGGACCGCCGGCGACGGGTGGGACCGGTACGCGTCGAGCGCGGTGCGCCGGTCCTCCGTCCACCGGTCGAGGTCGTCGCGGCCGGCCGCGTGCTCGAGCGCCGCGAGCCCGAGCCGCGCCAGCGTCGGGTCCGGGTCCGACCGGAGCGTCCGCTCGATCGCGTCGGGGTCCGGACTCGCGCCGATCGCCCCCATCGCAGAGACGAGGGCGTCGAAGCCGAGCCATCCGCGCCCCGCCAGGCGCCGGAGCGCGGCGACCAGCGCCTCCGCCTCCCGCTGCCCCCACAGGCGGAGCGCGATCGGGACCAGCGCGGCGTCCTCGCCCAGCGCCTCCGCCAGCCTCCGCCGCACCCGGTCGACCCGCGGATCCAGCCACGACGTCCCGGACAGCGGGGCGATCCCGTCGAGCAGCGCGTGGACGTCGGCGCAGCCCGCGAGCCGGACGGCGATCGCGTCGGCGTCCTCGAGGTTCGCCCGGAGCACCGCCGCCGTGACGACCGCGGTCCGCTCGTCCCGCGACCGGACGGCGGGGTCGCCGATCCGCGCGATCAGCGCCCGGAGCAGCGTCCGCGACGGATCCCGGATCGGCGCCCGGTGGAGCGCCCGCAGCACCCGCACCCGCAGCTCGTCCTCCGGCCGCGCCACCAGCGACGCCAGCAGGTCGCAGAACCGGGCGTCCGCCGCGGGCGACAGCGCCTCGGTGCCGATCTCCGCCAGCCGGGACGCCAACACCACGTCCGGGCTGGCCGCGGCCCGCGCGAACACCGCCCAGGTCTCGTCCCGGTCGAGGTGGGACCACAGCCCGCGCAGCACCGCGATCGTCACGTCGCGGTGGAGCGGCTCGGCGGCGATCGCGAGCAGCGCGCGGTGGGCCTCGTCGGTCCCGAGGTCCCCGATCCGCCGCGCGATCTCCTTCGCGACGGTCACCCGGGTCCGCGGCGCGGCGAGCAGCACCGCCAGGGCCCGGTCCGGCGGCAGCTCGCCGAGGCGGGGGCCGAGCGCGAGGATCGCCCGGCGCGCCCGATCGTCGTCGAGGAACCGGAGCAGCGCCGGCACCGCCACGTCCGCGTCGAGGCGCCCGATCGCCTGGACCGCCCAGTCGCGGATCGGCGGGCGCGGATCGTCCGCCAGCGCGATCAGCGGCGCCGGATCGGTCCACCCGAGCGCGGCGAGCTGCGTGACCGGCCAGGCGAGCGCGCTGACCGGCTGGCCCGAATCGCCGACGTGCGCCCGGAGGGTCGCGGCGTACTGGGCCTGATCGTCCTCCGACCACGTCGCGAACCCGCTGTACGTGGTCCACCAGCTCCGCCCGGTCGCCCACCGACCTGCCAGCGGCGCGGCGAGGACCCGGTCGAGCCACCGCTGCCCGCGGGTCGCGACGTACGTGCCGATCGGACCGAGCGCCGCGGCGGACCGGTCGGCGGCGAGGAGCGCGTCGGCCAGCGGCTCGAACGCCGCGCGATCCCACCGGGCGAGCAGCGCGAGGGCGGCGGCGGTGTGCCCGGGGTACGGCACCTCGCGGGCGATCTCGACCAGCAGCGCGACGAGCCCCGGCGCGTGGCGCAGATCCCGCTCCACCTGCCGGCAGACCCACTGGACCGCGACCCACCGCTCGCGCGTCGTCCAGCCGCGCGCCGCCTCCGCCAGCGCCGGCAGCAGCGACCGACGGGACGCGATCGGCAGCCCGTCCAACAGCCCGTCGGTGACGATCGTGCCGCGGACCGCGAGCGACCGGGCGAGCGCGCGGGCCCCCCACGCCGGATCGTGCCGGAACCCGCGGACCACCAGCTGCTCGGCGTACCCGGCGGTCGCGGGCGACAGGTCCGCCGCGTCCCACGCGTGCCCGAGGACCTCCCCGAGCGCGGGCAGCGCCGCCGCCGACCACACCGCGTGCGGCAACCCGGCGAGCGCCCCGAGCATCGCCGCCCGGACCGGATCCTGCTCGAACCGGCGGCGGGCGACCACCGCGAGCGCGTCGGGGAGCGCGGCCCGATCGTGCCGGACCGCCCGGATCACCGCCCCGAGCGCGAGGGCGCGGATCTCCCC
>JBEBJW010000203.1:0-8711 GCA_040079715.1 Myxococcota bacterium
GAACAGGAACGTGCTCCCGTCGGGCGGCTCGAGCCCGAGGGCGGCGGCGGACTCGGTCCCGATCGCGACGTACTGCGACAGCGCGGCCCGGATCCATCCGTCCCCTGCCCCACCGAGGGCGGCAAGCGCCGAGACCTGCGACGCGGTCGGCGCGCTGTAGAACGCGTAGATCCCGACCTTCGCCACCTCGACCATCGCCGCCGCCGGGCCGATCACGTACCCGACGCGGTTGCCGGCCATCCCGTACGCCTTGCTGAACGAGTACGCGGCGAACGTGCGCTCGGGCAGCAGCGGGCGGGTGTAGGTGTGGTCCGACCCGTCGTACACGAAGTCCTCGTACACCTCGTCGGCGATCAGCCACAGCCCGCGGTCGTGCGCCCAGCCGGCGATCGCCTCGACGAGCGCGGCGGGCAGCACCCGCCCGGTCGGGTTGTTCGGGGTGTTGAGGTACACGGCGGCGGTGTTCGCGGTCAACGCCCGGTCCAGCGCGGCGCGGGCCTCGGCCGGGGTCGGCAGGCCGTCGGCGAGGAGCGGGACCGGGATCGGGTTCGCCGAGAACGTCCGGACGATCCCGGCGATCAGCGGCCAGAACGGCGACACCAGCAGCACGTCCTCGCCCGGCGCGACGACGGCGCCGACCACCGCGGCGAGCCCGCCCGTCGCCCCGGCGGTGAGCAGGACCTGGTGGGGCTCGATCCGGTCGCCGGTGCGCGCGCGGACCCGCTCGACGATCGCGTCGACCAGGGGCGGCAGCCCGCGGACGGGTCCGTACCGGTGCAGGCCCGGGTGCTGGTCGACCCGGAGGTCCTCCATCCGGCACCCGACGGCGGGCTCCATCCAGGTGTCGCCGACGTGGAACGGGAACACCTCGCGGCCGGGCCCGCCGGCGACGTACCGCGCGGCGCGGTCTCCGAGGGACGAGTAGACGGAGGCCGGCATCGCCGACACGGACGGGGACGCGTGCGGAAACCGAGGCATCGCGCCCTGTACCCGGCCGGCCGGCGCGGGACCAGTCGGGCGGTCAGGACGGCGCGCAGCGAACGCGGCTGCTGCCGCTGGATGAGGTGAGCAGCGAGGACGGCGCGAACGAACGCGGCTGCTGCTGCCGCAGGACGGGGTGGACGGAGGATCGGGTCCGGGGCGCGCTGCCGCAGGACGGGGTGGACGGCGGGTGGCCGCCTCCCCGCACCACGGGGACCGGGATACCGCGCGCCTCCCGCGTCCGGCCACGTCCGACACCGCTTCGGACGCGAGCCTCGCCGCCACCGCCACCGACCAGGAGTCCTGCAGCGGTGCCGTCGGACGTTGCCTCCCGCGCGGCGCGCTGGTGGGCGGCTTCTGCGTGGTGCGGGGAGGGCTGCGCGTGGGACGGCGCGTCGCGAACGGACTGGGCGACGGCCGACTCGACGGGCACGACGGGCACGACGGGTCCGAGCAGGCCGGTCGCCGAGGTCCGGACCTCGAACGAGCGGTGGCGCTCACGTCTCGTTCGACCTTCGGACCTCGAGGCGCGACCGGGCGACCATTCGTCGGTCGAGGTCCAGACCTCGGCCGACGGAGGTCCGAACCACGGGCCGTCGAGGCGGCGACCTCCCCGGCCGGTACGGGGCCCCCCTCCCTCGCCGAGGGTCGAACCCACCTCGACCGAGGTCCGGACCTCGGCGGAAAGCCGTCCAGACCTCGGTTCGACGAGGTCGCGACCTCCCGACCGGTAGCGGATCCCCCGGTCTCGCCGAGGTCGATCGCTCCGAGCCGACAGGTCGGCGGCCTCGCCGCCGAGGTCCGAGCCTCCCCGCGCACCTCACGACCCGAGGGCGTCGACCTCCGCCTGGAGCGCAGCGAGCGTCACGGGGTGAGGGACCAGCGCCGCGAGGGCGTCCTCCCGCCAGTCCGCGAGCAGCCCATCCGCCAGCGCCACCGTCTCGCCGAGCTCGCCGACCCACTGGTGGTCGTCGGTTCCGTACCGCTCCGCCGTCTCGATCCGAGCGTAGGCCTGCTCCGCCCGGCTGACCAGCCGGCGGGTGACGACGTCGACCGGACGAGGATCCACGCCGGCGGGAATCTCGTCGAGCGCGGCCATCACCCCCACCATCCGGTCTTCCAGCAGCCGACGCCAGCGGTCCACCAGGGCGGCCACATCGGCCTCGTCGGCCTCGTCGAGGACGCTCACGTCCACCCCGCCGAACTGCACGCCGGGGTCGAGGTCGCCCGGCAACGCGCGCAGGACCGTGATCGCCTCGAGCGACAGCTGGTTCTGGTCCACATCCAGGCGCTCGAGCGCGGTCCACCGGCCGCGGGCAAGCACCGCTGCGCCCCGCGCGGTCAGGGTCCCCTGCACCAGCCGGACCGACCGGAGCTGGGACTCGGCGCCACCGATCAGGTGCGCGACCTCCGCATCGGTGACGCCCCGGAACTCGAGCGTGTGGACCTCGGCGTACCGGGCGTCCGCCAGCGCCTCGGACAGCGAGGGCCGGCGCTGAACCCGATGATCGAGCCGAAGGGCGCCGGGTTCACGCCACGGATCGGGAGGCGCGTTCAGCGCATCCCTCACCGACTGCTGTGCCCGAAAATCGACCGCGGATCGCTCGGGGATCACCATGTCTGCGCCGGTCCACGGGTCGTGCCCCTTGAACGCCCGGCGGTGACTCACCTTGAACGTACCGAAGCCGGAGACCGTCGTCGGCTGTCCCGCGAGCAGACCAGCCACGATCGCCTCGAGCCCCGGCACGACCGGCGCAGGTCCGCCCTCGTTCATCGCCGCCTTGAGTTCGTCCGAACCGTAGAAGACGATCATCACGCGCCGTGGCCCGTCGAGGTCCATCGTCCGTCGCACACTGGGGACGAACCTCCCGAACCCGCGAATCTCGTACGGATCGCCGGCGACCAACGCCTCGATCACGCGAGCGGCCCAGTCGGGGAGCGTCGCCATCAGTTCACCAGCGGGAGCGTGAGCTGCACCAGTCGACCCCTCGAACGGCCCTCCGCCTATCCCCACTGCGCTCGGTGGGCCACGGCGCGGGTTCGCCCGAGGCTCTCCCGCGCGGCCCGGATCGTGACGACGCGCCGCACGAGCGGCGGGTCTGCGCGGGCTGAAACCCCGCCCGATCCGATCCTGGGCCGATCGTCGGCGGTTCGTGACTCCGTGGCGAGACCGCGGCTACACGAAACCCCGCTGTGACCGCTGCCGAGCGAAAGGAGCTCCGTGAGGTGAGCATGTTCTTCATCGCCATCGCGGCACAGGCGACCGAGACGGTCCAGTGGGACTTCGACACCCGGTCCGCGGTGTTCTTCGGGTCGATCTGCGAGGTCACCGAGGCCGTCCCGCCGAGCCCGTACGACGGCGTCGCGCTCGCGGTGACCCCCGACCCCACGAGCAGCCCGTACGTCGAGGCGTACGTCGACCTCGACGGCAGCTTCACCGTGACCCACACCGGGTTCGCGTTCGTCGCGTCGACCGAGGCAGCGACGGCGCCGATCCTCGGGGTGTTCGGCGGCGCGCTCGACGACGGAGACCTGTCGATGGACGGCGAGGCCGCGCTCGGCCCCGCGTGGGCCCCGGTCGAGGTCGACAGCGCCGAGCTGTGCGGCCACGAGGCGTCGCTGACCCTGTGGACGGTCGGGACGAGCCCCGGTGCCTGGTGGGTCGACGACGTGGTCCAGACCGGGGCCGTGTGCCCGTCCCTCGTCGACGGCGACCTCGACGTCCCGACCGTCCACAGGGTCAGCGACGCCTCGTGGCCGCACAGCTCGGCGCTGTCGACCTCGACGGGATCTGCGGCCAGGGCTGGGACGACGACGGCGACGGGTTCTGCGCGTCCGACGGCGAGCCCGCGGCGTTCGGCGACGCGGTCGACTGCAACGACGCGGTCGACGGCGCCGGCTGCCTCACGATCGGCGTCGGGCCCCTGGTCCACGCCGCCCCGTTCACCGTCACCGTCGACCACGCCCGCCCGAACGAGACCGTCGAGCTCGTGTGGTCGAAGACCGCGGGCGCCACCTGCCCGAGCCGGCTCGGCGGGCTGTGTTACGGGATCACCAAGCCGAAGTCGCTCGGGATGCGCACCGCGAGCCCGTCCGGCACGGCGACGTTCTCGATCACCCTGCCCGCCGGCACCGCCCGGCTGCAGGCGGTGGTGGTCCGGAGCGGCCTGACCTCGGACCTGTCCCCCGTCCGGGTGGTGGTCGTCCCGTAACTCCAGAATGAGTTACGCTGGAGTCCGCCCGCGGATCGCGATAGGTGCCGCGCGCGCACGAGGATCTCCATGGCGACGACGTTCCCGAGGATGTTCGAGCGGTTGACCGCGCTGGCCCAGAACCTGTGGTGGAGCTGGGACACCGAAGCGACCGCGCTGTGGGCCGAGGTCGATCCGTTCCGGTGGGAGCGGTACGGGCACAACCCGGTGGCGCTGCTCCGCGACGTGGAGCCGGACCGGTGGCAGGCGCTGGCGGCCTCGCCGTTCGCCGCCCGGGTCGACGCGACGTACGAGCGGTTCCGGCAGTACCTCGACGGCGTGGGGTGGTGCGCGACCGGCGCGCCCGCGCTGCTCCGCGGCGGCGTCGCGTACTTCTCGATGGAGTTCGGGCTGCACGAGAGCCTGCACCTGTACTCGGGCGGGCTCGGGGTGCTCGCCGGCGACCACCTCCGGTCCGCGTCGGACCTCGGGGTGCCGCTGATCGGCCTGTCGCTGCTGTACCGCCAGGGGTACTTCCGGCAGCTGATCGACGACGGCCGCCAGATCGCGGCGTATCCCCAGGCGAACTGGGACCGGATGCCGATCCGGCCGTGCACCACCACCGACGGACGGCCGCTCGAGGTCGAGGTGCCGATCGGGGAGCGCGCGGTCAAGGCGCGGGTCTGGCAGCTCGACGTGGGGCGGTGCCGGCTGTTGCTGCTCGACACGGACTACGACGCGAACACCCCCGAGGACCGCGGCCTGACCCGCCAACTGTACGGCGGTGACGAGCGGATGCGGATCCACCAGGAGGTGCTGCTCGGGTTCGGCGGGTGGCGGGCGCTCGGCAAGCTCGGGATCGAGGTGTCGGTCGTCCACCTCAACGAAGGCCACTGCGCGTTCGTTCCGTTCGCCGCGATCGGCGAGGCGATGGTCGTCGACGGGCTCGGGTTCGCCGACGCGGTCGAGCAGTACCGGAGCCGCGCGGTGTTCACCACCCACACCCCGGTGCCCGCCGGCCACGACCGGTTCGGCCTCGCGCTGGTCACCGAGACCCTCGGCCCGTGGGCGACCGAGGTCGGGCTGTCGATCGACGCGGTGATGGATCTCGGCCGGGTGGTCGCCGGCGACGAGGCCGAGACCCTGTGCACCACGGTGGTCGCGCTCCGGACCAGCGCGGCGAGCAACGGGGTGTCGGCGCTGCACGGCGAGGTGTCGCGGACGATGTGGAAGGACCTGTGGCCCGAGCTGGCCGAGGCCGACGTCCCGATCCACCACGTGACCAACGGCGTGCATCCGGTGTACTGGATGGCACCCGAGGCGCGGGCGCTGTTCGACGCGCACCTGCCCGGGTGGCGCGAGCACCCGTGGGACGCGGGCGTGTGGGCGCCGGTGGCCGAGATCCCGGACGCGGTGTGGCTCGGGCTCCGGCGGGCGCTCCGGAGCCGCCTGTGCGAGTACGTGCACCACGAGACCGGCGCGCGGTTCGATCCGGACGCGTTGACGATCGGGTTCGCCCGGCGGTTCGCGCCGTACAAGCGCGGTGACCTCGTGTTCACCGACCCCGCGCGGCTCGAGCGCCTGCTCGACACCACCCCGTGCCAGCTCGTGTTCGCCGGCAAGGCCCACCCGCGGGATCACCACGGGCAGGACATCATCGCCGCGGTGGTGAAGTGGTCCGAGTCGGCGGCGTTCCGGGACCGGGTGGTGCTGCTGCCGGACTACGGGATGGCGCTCGGGCGGCTGATCACCGCCGGGGCGGACGTCTGGTTGAACAACCCGCGGCGTCCGCACGAGGCGTCGGGCACCAGCGGCCAGAAGGTCGTGCTGAACGGCGGGATCAACCTGTCGGTCCTCGACGGCTGGTGGCCGGAGGGGTTCGACGGGACCAACGGGTGGGCGATCGGCGACGGCACGACGTTGGCAGACGAGGCGGCCCAGGACCGGCTCGACGCGGAGGCGCTGTACCACCTGCTCGAGGCGGAGGTGCTCCCGGCGTGGACCGACCGGACGGACGGCGTGCCGCGGCGGTGGATCGAGCGGATCCGCCGGAGCGTGGCGACCTGCGCGCCGAAGTTCAGCTCGCACCGGATGGTCCACGACTACGCGCTCGAGATCTACGCTCCGCGCTGCCGATAGCGACCGTCAGCCTCGGAACGATGGTAGGGTCGCGCGGAGCGCCGAGGGACGATGGGTCGGTGGGGGTACGTCGGGATCGTCGCCGCCGGGTGGGCCGCCGCCGACGCACGCGCCGACTGCCCGACCGTGCCGTGGCCGCCCGGGCTCGACCTCGGCGCGTCGATCGTCACCGCGACCCTGGTGGTCGACGCCGACGGCGCCGTCGCCGACGCCCGCGACTGGACCGGCCCCGCGCCCCTGATCGACGCCGTCCGCGACGCCGTGCCCGGGTGCCGGCTCGTCGGCCCCGCCACCGTCGGGTGGGCGTGGACGTTCCCCGAGCCCCCGGTCAACGTCGCCGGCACCGTCCGCTCCAAGGGCGACCGCGCCCCCGTCGGGTCCACCACCGTCCGGATCGGCGAGCGCACCGCCCGGACCGACGCCGACGGCGCGTTCTCCCTCCGGAACGTCGCCCCGGGCGCGTGGACCGTGTCGATCGCCGACCCCGCGTGGCGGCTGCCGGCCGACGCGACCGTCACCGTGACCGCCGACCAGCGGGTGGAGGTGGCCCTGTGGGTCGTCCCCGATCGCGGCGCCCCGAACGAGCTCGTCGCCACCTACAGCCGCGCCGGCGCCGTCGGAGTGGTCCGGACCGTCGACGTCGAACGGGCCCGCGGGATCCCCGGCACCCTCGGCGACCCGCTCCGGGCCCTCGCCGGCCAGCCCGGCCTGACCCGGTCCCCGTACGACGCGGGCTGGCTGCTGGTCCGCGGCGGCGACTACGACGACGTGGGCCTGTTCCTCGACGGGGTCCGGGTGCCGCTCGTGTACCACCTCGGCGGGTTCACCAGCGTGCTCCACCCCGAGCTGGTCGACACCGTCAAGTTCTGGCCCGGCGCGTTCCCGGCCCGGTACGGCAACGCGATCAGCGGCGCCGTCGACCTCGTCCCCCGCACGATCGGCGACCGGGCGCGGGTCGTCGGCGGGCTGAACGTCGTGTTCGCCCACGCGTACGCCGAGACGCCCACTCGGTGGGGCGGGATCGCGGTCGCCGCCCGCCGCTCGTGGCTCGACGGCGTGGTGGCGCTGGCCCTCGGCCCGGAGTCCGCCCGGATCGCGCCGCGGTTCTGGGACGTGTCCGGCCAGCTCCGGATCGGCGACGCCCGGATCACCCTGCTCGGGATGTCCGACGCGATCGACGCCCCGTCGTTCTCCGGCGACGGCGTGCTGACGATCGAGCAGCGGGCCGCCCAGGCCCAGGCGGTGATCCCGGTCGGCGACGCGGTCACCGTGCGCCCGTGGGTCGCGTGGACCCGCCGGGTCGTCAGCGGTGACGTGACCCCGCAGTCGGTCGACGAGGTGTACCCGGGGCTGCGGGTCGAGGGGGTGACCGCGCCGTCGGCGTCGGCTCGGATCACCGGCGGGGCCGAGGTCCAGCGGCGGCTGTTCCACCTCGATCGGTCGGATCTGGTCCGCGACGGCGCGGTGTGGAACCTCGACCCGTACGCCGGCCTCGCGGTCGGCGACCCGGTGGCGCTGTGGACCGAGGTCCGGATGCTGAACGCGATCGTCGAGGCGGACCCGGCCCAGCCCCTCCGGTCTGCGGTCTCGCCCCGCGCTGGCGTGCGGGTCCCGCTGACGCCCGGCCTCGCGTTCGACGCCGAGTGGGGGCGGCTCCACCAGCTCCCGAGCCCGACCTTGCTGCTGGCGATCGCCGAGGGGGTGTACCTCGGACTCGAGTCGTCGGACCAGGTCTCGGCCGGGTTCCGCGCCGCCACCGGGACCGCCGCGGTCGACGGGAGCGTGTGGTCGCGCACGTCGCAGAACCTGGCGGAGCTCGAGCTCGACGGGTCGGTCGGGCAGGCCGTCGGCAAGGCGTACGGGTTCGACGCGGAGTTCCAGTTCGTCCGCGACGGGTTCGACGGCTCCGTGCTGTACCAGTTCACCCGGGCGCTCAAGCGCGAGGACATCGACGACGACTGGCTCCCCTCCCCGTTCGACGTCCCCCACCGGGTCGAGCTGCGGGTGGTCCAGCAGCTCCCCCGCGCGATCGTCGCGTCGGCGCGGTTCCGGTTCACCAGCGGGTACCCGCGGACCCTCGAGGGCCGCGAGCTGATCCCGACCGAGGCCTACGATCTGCTCACCCAGCGGATCGTACCGCTATCGTTCGAGCCCGGCCAGACCCGACTCGACCCGTTCCACGCGCTCGATCTGCGGGTCGGGCGGCTGTTCTCGTTCGACCGGTGGCAGCTCGAGCTGTCGCTGGACGTCCAGAACGTGTACTCGCGGCGGGTGGTGGAGCCGGTGATCACCGGGTTCGGCGAGTCCCGCCCGAGCTACGGGTTCGGGCTGCCGGTGCTGCCGATCTTCGCGGTGGACGGGAAGGGGTTCCCCCGCCGCCGCGACGATACGGGATCGCCA
>JBEBJW010000204.1:0-8692 GCA_040079715.1 Myxococcota bacterium
CTCGACAACCTCCGGCGGAGCATGGTGCCCCTGGCGCTGCTCGCGCTGCTGATCGGCGGGTGGGGCATGCCGTCGCGCGGGGCGCCGGCGGTCTCTGTCGGGGTGGTCCTCACGATCCTGGTGCTGCCCGGGTTGCTCGCGTCGGCCGCGGCGCTGGCGCGTCGCCCGTCGGAGCTGCCGTTCCTCCGGCACCTGGCCGAGATCGCCGTCGCGACCGGTCGGGAGCTCGCGCGGGAGGGGCTCGCCCTCGCGACCTTGCCGTACGACGCGTTCGTGGACGCGGTCGCGATCGCCCGGACCGCGTCGCGGGTGCTGGTCACCCGCCGGAAGATGCTCGAGTGGCGGACCGCCGCCGACGCGCAGCGCGCCGCGCGGACCGAGCTCGCGGGCGCGTACCGGGTGATGTGGATCGCGCCGACCGTCGCGGCGATCGCCGCCGGGTGGCTCGGGCTGCGGAACCCGATCGCGCTCCCGATCGCGCTCCCGGTGCTCCTGCTGTGGGTCGCCGGCCCGGGGATCGCGTGGTGGCTGTCGCGACCCACCACCCTGCCGGCGCCGCGCCTGTCGGCGAGCGAGCTGCGGTTCCTGCGCGGGATCGCCCGGCGGACCTGGCGGTTCTTCGAGACCTGGGTCGGGCCCGAGGACCACGACCTGCCCCCGGACAACGTCCAGGAGGATCCGCCGCGCGGGGCGGCTCACCGGACCTCCCCGACGAACATCGGCCTCGCGTTGACCGCGAACCTCGCCGCGTACGACTTCGGGTACCTCACGGCCGGCGGGCTGCTCGATCGCGTCGGGCGGACGCTCGACACCGTCGATCGCCTGCCGCGGTTCCGCGGTCACTTGCTGAACTGGTACGACACGACCACGCTCGAGCCGCTGCGGCCCGCGTACGTGTCGTCGGTCGACAGCGGCAACCTCGTCGGGCACCTGCTGGTGTTGGCTTCGGGGCTCGACGAGCTCGCGCGCCAGCCGATTTGGCGGACCGAGGCGTTCACCGCGCTCGCGGATCCGCTGGTCCTCGCCGGGGACCCGACCGCGCTCGGCCCGCCGCCCCCGACGCTGGCGGAGGCGCACGCGCGGCTGCTCGCGCTCGCCGCACACCACGCGCCGCACGAACCCGAGGAGTGGGGCGCGCGGTTCGAGGACCAGCGGCGGGCGCTGACCGACGAGCTCGGGTCCCTGGCCCCGTGGCTCGGTCTGCCGGTCCCCGACGCGGCGCTCGCCACCGCGCTCGACCGGGTCCCGACCCTCGCGGAGGCGGCCCGGCTCGCGGTCGAGCTGAACCCGCGGATCGACGCGATCCTCGCCGAGTCGGGCCTCGCCGGGTCGGGCCTCGCCGGGTCGAGCGTCGACGCCGGGGTCGGGGAGGCGCTGCGACGCCTGCGCGACGCGATCGGCCTCGGCGCGGGTCGAGCAGCGGCGCGGATCGCAGCCGCGCGGGCGCTCGCGGCCCGGTGTCGGTCGTACGCCGACCCCGAGTGGGACTTCCTGTACGACCGGCACCGTCACCTGCTGTCGATCGGGTACAACGTGTCGGACCACCGCCTGGACGCCGGCCACTACGACCTGCTCGCGTCGGAGTCCCGGCTCGGCAGCTTCGTGGCGATCGCCCGGCGCGCGTTGCCGCAGGAGCACTGGTTCAGCCTCGGTCGGCTGCTGACCACCACCGCGGGGCGCCCGGCGCTCCTGTCGTGGAGCGGCTCGATGTTCGAGTACCTGATGCCGCAGCTCGTGATGCCCACCCACGACGGCACGATCCTCGACGAGACCAACCGCGGCGTGGTGGAGCGGCAGATCCGGTACGGCGCCGAGCGCGGCGTGCCGTGGGGCGTGTCGGAGTCCGGCTACGCGAAGACCGACGCCCAACTGAACTACCAGTACCGCGCGTTCGGGGTCCCGGGCCTCGGGTTCAAGCGGGGCCTCGGCGACGACATCGTGATCGCCCCGTACGCGACGGCGCTCGCGCTGATGGTCGACCCCGAGTCGGCGTGCGCCAACCTCCAGCGCCTCGATCAGGCCGGACAGCGGGGCCTGTACGGGTTCTACGAGGCGGTCGACTACACCCCGTCGAGGCTGCCGCGCGGGCGAGACCACGTCACGGTCGCGTCGTACATGGCGCACCACCAGGGGATGACGTTCCTGTCGCTCGCGTACCTGCTGCTCGGCCGCCCGATGCAGCGGCGGTTCCTGGCGGATCGGTCGCTCCGGGCGTGCGAGCTCCTGCTGCACGAGCGCGTCCCGCGGACCCCGCCGCTGTACCCGCACCCGGCCGAGGTCGACGCCGCCGCCGAGCGGGCAGTGGACGCCGGGGCGAACGTCCGGGTGATCGGGTCGCCGGACACCCCCGCGCCCGCGGTCCAGCTGTTGTCGAACGGCGCGTACCACGTGGTGGTGACCCAGGCGGGCGGCGGGTACAGCCGGTGGCGCGGCCTCGCTGTGACGCGGTGGCACGAGGATCCGACCCGCGACGGGTGGGGCAGCTTCGCGTACCTCCGCGACCTCGGCACCGGGGCGGTGTGGTCGAGCACCCACCACCCGACCCTGGTCCGCGCGGGAAGCTACGAGGCGATCTTCGCGCTCGGTCGAGCGGAGTTCCGGCGGACCGACGGGTGGATCACCACCCACGTCGAGATCGCGGTGTCGCCCGAGGACGACGTCGAGCTGCGGCGGATCAGCCTGACCAACACCGGCCGGACCGCGCGGACGATCGAGCTCACCAGCTACGCCGAGGTCGTGCTCGCGCCCCCCGGCGCCGACGCGGCCCACCCTGCGTTCAGCAACCTGTTCGTCCAGACCGAGCTGTTGCCGGATCAGCACGCGATCCTGTGCACCCGCCGCCCGCGGTCCGGCGGGGAGACGCCGCCGTGGCTGGTCCACCTCGCGACGGTCCACGGGACGCAGGTCGGGACGATGTCGTACGAGACGTCCCGCCGGGCGTTCATCGGGCGGGGCCGGTCGACGGTCGACCCGGTCGCGCTGACCCAGCCGCGGCTGACCGACGAGGCGGGCTCGGTCCTCGACCCGGTGATCGCGATCCGGACCACGATCCGGCTCGAACCGGACGAGACCGCGCGGATCCACCTGTTCACCGGGGTGACCGAGACCCGGGCCGCCGCGACCGCGCTGATCGCGAAGTGCTCCGATCGGCACGCCCCCGGGCGCCTGTTCGAGCTCGGGTGGACCCACGACCAGGCGCTGGCCCGCCGCCTCGATCTGACCGAGGCGGACACCCAGCTGTTCGAGCGCCTCGCCGGCAGGATCCTGTACGCGGACCCGTCGATGCGGGCCCCGGCGGCGGCGATCGCCCGGAATCGGCGCGGCCAGGCCGGGCTGTGGGCGTACAGCATCTCCGGCGACCTGCCGATCGTGCTGGTCCGGATCGCGCGCCGCGACGATCTGCCCGTCGTGCGGCAGCTGGTCCAGGCCCACGCGTATTGGCGGCTGAAGGGGCTCGCGACCGACCTCGTCGTGTGGAACGAGGACCCGTCCGGGTACCGGCAGGACCTGCAGGACGAGCTCATGGGCGCGATCACGGCGCTCGGCGAGTCCGGGGTCCTGGAGCGGCCGGGCGGGATCTTCGTCCGGCGGATCGAGCAGCTGGCGGAGGACGACAAGCTGCTGATGCGGACCGTCGCCCGGGTGATCGTCGGCGAGGTCGAGGGAGACCTGGTGGCCCAGGTGGACCGCCGACCGCCGGCGCGCACGCCGATGCCGCCGTTCGCCGGGACCGCCCGCCGCGCCACCGCCGCCCGCGGGGACGCCGCGCCGACCGCCCGGCCGGACCTGGTCGGGTTCAACGGCCACGGCGGGTTCACCCGCGACGGTCGGGAGTACGTGGTGGTGACGACGGCCGGGGCGCGGACCCCTGCGCCGTGGGTGAACGTGCTCGCGAACCCGTGGTTCGGGACGGTGGTGAGCGAGAGCGGCAGCGCGTACACCTGGTGCGAGAACGCGCGCAGCTACCGGTTGACCCCGTGGCACGACGACCCGGTGAGCGACCCGAGCGGCGAGTCGTTCTGGCTCCGCGACGAGCACGACGGCCGGTTCTGGTCGCCGACCCCGCTGCCGTCGCCGGGACCGCGGGTGTACACCACCCGCCACGGGTTCGGCTACTCGGTGTTCGAGTACACGGACGACGGGATCGCGAGCACCCTCCAGATGTTCGTCGCGATCGACGCCCCGGTCAAGCTGATGCTGTTCACGATCCGGAACACCTCGGATCGGCCGCGGCGGCTGACCCTGACAGGGTGCTTCGAGCTCGTGCTCGGCGAGGGCCGCCCGGCGAACCTCCCCCACGTGGTGACCGAGATCGACCCGCTGACCGCCGCGCTGATCGGGCGGAACGCGTACGCGACCGAGTTCGCCGAGCGGGTCGCGTTCCTCGACTGCAGCGACGACCACCGGTCGGTGACCGGCGATCGGGCCGAGATCCTCGGGCGGAACGGCACCGCCGCGGATCCGCGGTGCATGGGGCGGGCCCGCCTGTCGGACCGGGTCGGGGCAGGGCTCGATCCGTGCCTCGGGATGCGGGTCGACGTCGAGCTCGCGCCCGGCCAGTCGCGCCAGGTCGCGTTCGCGTTCGGGTCCGGGATGGACCTCGAGGACGCCCGGACGCTCGCCCGCCGGTTCCGGTCGGTCGACGCGGCCCGGGTCGCGCTGGCGCAGGTCTGGTCCCACTGGAACCAGGTGCTCGGCGCGGTCCACGTCCGGACCCCCGAGCCGTCCCTCGACGTGCTCGCGAACGGGTGGCTGCTGTACCAGGTGATCGCGTCGCGGCTGTGGGGGCGGAGCGGGTTCTACCAGTCCGGCGGCGCGTTCGGGTTCCGCGATCAGCTGCAGGACGCGATGGCGCTGGTCCACGCCGAGCCCGGGCTGCTGCGCGACCAGATCGTCCGGTGCGCCGGCCGGCAGTTCCCGGAGGGGGACGTCCAGCACTGGTGGCACCCGCCGCTGGGGAGGGGCGTTCGGACGCGGATCTCCGACGACTACCTGTTCTTGCCGGCCGCGGTGTGTCGGTACGTCGAGGCGACGGGCGACAGCGGCGTGCTCGACGAGGTGGTCGGGTTCCTGACCGGCCGGCCGGTCGATCCACACGAGGACAGCTACTACGACCTGCCGGGGCGGGCGGATTTCTCCGGCACCGTGTTCGATCACTGCGTGCGCGCGATCACGCACGGGCTGCGGTTCGGCGAGCACGGGCTCCCGCTGATGGGGTCCGGCGACTGGAACGACGGGATGAACCTCGTCGGCGACGAGGGGCGCGGCGAGAGCGTGTGGCTCGGGATGTTCCTGTACGACGTGTTGGTCCGGTTCGACCGGATCGGGCGGCCGCGGGACCCCGCGTTCGCCGATCGGTGCGCCGCGGCAGCGGCCTCGGTGGCGGCGAGCGTCGAGCTGCACGGGTGGGACGGCGCGTGGTACCGGCGGGCGTGGTTCGACGACGGCACCCCGCTCGGGTCGTCGACGAGCGACGACTGCAAGATCGACGCGCTCCCGCAGAGCTGGGCGGTGTTGTCTGGGATCGCCCCGCCCGACCGCGCCCGCCAGGCGCTGGCCTCGCTCGACCGCGAGCTCGTCGACCGGGAGCTCGGGTTGATCCGGCTGTTCACGCCGCCGTTCGACACCGGCGCCCAGAACCCGGGGTACATCAAGGGCTACGTCCCCGGGGTCCGCGAGAACGGCGGGCAGTACACCCACGCCGCGGTGTGGGCGGTGATGGCGTTCGCGGCGGCCGGGCAGACCGAGCAGGCGTGGGACCTGGTGCGGCGGATCGACCCGACCCGCCACGGCGACGACGCGGCGAAGATCGCGGTGTACCAGGTGGAGCCGTACGTGATGTCCGCCGACGTGTACACGAACCCGCAGCACGCCGGGCGGGGTGGGTGGACCTGGTACACCGGCTCCGCCGCGTGGATGTACCGGTTGATCGTCGAGTCGCTGCTCGGGTTGCGGCTGGAGGTCGACCGGCTGCACCTCGCGCCGCGGATCCCGGCGAGCTGGCCGTCGTTCGAGGTCCAGTACCGCCACCGCGGCAAGCTGCACCGGATCACGGTCCACAACCACCGGGGGACCGAGGTCACCCGGGTCACGGTCGACGGGGTGGACCAGCCGGACCGCACGATCCCGCTCCGCCTCGACGGAGACGAGCACCTGGTCGAGGTCGAGCTCGGCCCGTCCCCCGCCCCGGCGTAGGGCGCCGGACCGGCTCCTCCGGGTTTCCGGGTGCCTCCGGCGGGGGGATCCCGGCGCCGTCACCCCCGCAGCCGCCCGACCGGGGTCGGGATCCGGGGGCACCCGCGACGTTCCGCGGGCGCGTAGCCAGCGTACGAGCGGCGCGCTACGCCCGGAGCCCCGCGAGCGGCGCGTCGTCGAGCCACCGGCCGGGGTCGATCCCGAGGCACGCGAGCACCCCGGCCGCGACGTGCCCGTTCTCGAGGATCGTCCCGGCGGGGGAGGGGTCTCCGGTCTCGAGGTCGACCGGGACCCCCTGGAACGTGTCGTCGGTGGCACCGTACACCCGACCTCCGCGCACGCCGGCGCCGAACAGCAGCGCCGAGGCCCACGGCCAGTGGTCCTTGCCGAGCTCGGCGTTCAGCATCGGGGTCCGGCCCATCTCGGTCGTGACCATCACCAGCGTCTCGTCGAGCATCGTCCTGCCGCCGTCGACCCCAGGGCGGTCGTCGAGGTCGGTCAGCAGCGCCTCGAGGTTTCCGAACAGGGTCTCGTGGAACCGCCCCTGGGCGTCGTTGTCGGTGTGGCTGTCGAACGTGACCCCGGCCGACAGCGACACCGCGGACGACAGGCCCGTCTCGAGCGCCCGGATCGCCAGCGCGCGCTGCGACGCCATCCCCATCCGCAGCTCGGGCGCGCCGAGGTCGCCCGCCCGTTGGAGCAACAGGTCGCGCTGATCGAGGCCGGCGACGAACGCGTCGATCCGGGCCTGGTTCTCGCCCTGCGACCCGCGGACCGCGCGCTCCCGGGCGATCCGCGCCTCGGTGAACCGACGGATCGCCGCCTCGTCGCCGTCGGTCGGGCGCCACCCGGGGGCAGGCTCGACCAGGGTCGCGAGCTGGTTGCTCGGCCCGGCGCGGCCGGTCGTCGACTCGAGGGTGCCCGGGTACGCGATGTCGCCGAGCACGAGGTACGGGATCGGCCGGTCGGCGCCGAGCTCGATCCCGGCGATCGCGCCGAGGTCCGGGGCGTGGTGGGCCGAGGTCCCGGTCAACATCCGGCGCATGCACTCGACGTGGCTGATCGACCGGACGCTGACCCCGTTGACCACCGCGCACCGGTCGGCGAACTGGTCGAAGAACCGACGCGCCACCGGGCGGCTCGGGTCGGTCCACAGCGGGATCCCGGCGAACGACGCCGCGTCGCCCGGACCCACGTCGATCCCGGGGACCGACGGCTTCGGGTCGAACGACCAGGTGGTGTCCCACCCGCCGAACGCGGTGACGAGGATCAGGTGGCGGGCGGGCCCGTCCGCGGCGCACCCCGGCGACCATCCGGTCATCGTGGCGGCGGCGGCGGCGAACGCGCCCTTCAACAGCATCCGGCGGGTCGGTTCCATCAGTAGAACGCCAGGTCGAAGTCGGTGAGGAGAGCGGTCATCGTGGTCTTCCACGCGTGATCCACCGCCCCGGACGCCCGGAAGCTGGTGGACCACAGCGCCCAGTCGTCGTCCACGTCCGACGCGGACAGGCGCTCGCCGTACAGCTGCCAATGGAGCGCGACGAGCTGGGCACGGATCCCCGCCTCGTCGGACGTGTCGGCGTCCACCAGGGTCAACAACCGGGGCTCGGACGACCCGAGGTCGTGGTCGACGACGGCGGAGGCGGCGTCGGCGCCGAGGCGGCGGAGGACCACCGCCGAGGTCGCGTTGGTGGTGTGCGTGGGCTCGAGCTTCGCGTACGAGTCGATCCCGCCGAACAGCGTCCGGTACCCGACGAGGTCGTCGCGGAGCAGGTCGGTCGCGCCGAGCGGGGCGCCGTTCGGGCCGCAGCACGCCTCGGGGTTCCAGGTCTGCCACCGGTAGCCGGTGAACGCCTCGATCACCGACGCCATCGCCTCCGGTCGGGTCCGCTTGACCTCGGCCTCCGCCATCGTCGGGTCGAGGATCACCGCCCGGGCCAGCGCCTTCGCCGACCACCCGCTGTCGACCAGCGCAGCGCCGAGCGCGTCGACGATCCCGTCGTCCACCTGGTCGAGCGGGACCTGCGCGAAGTAGCTGTAGAACCGCCGGGCGGTGCACGCGGCGAACCGGGGATCGGCCGCGATCAGCCGCCCGAGGTCCGCGAGGTCGTCTCCCGGGGTGCCGAAGTACCCCGGCGGCTGACCGGACAGGTCGTCCCAATAGGCGCCGTGCTTGGTGTACAGCTCCATCGGCCAGTCGGTCTGGGCGGCGGTCCAGTCCTCGCGGAACGGCAAGAAGCTGGCGAGCGGATCCAGGTACACATGGCACGATGCGCACACCACGTTCTGGGTGAGCGGGGTGGTGTCTTCCGGATTGGCCAGATCGGCCGACGCGTCGATCGCGATGTCGCTGTCGAGGAAATCGGTGCACAGCAGCGCGCGGGACACGTAGTTCGCCCGCCGGCGGTTGAAGTTCCGGTTCGGGGAGCGGTTGCGGGACCACAGGCCGCTGTCGGACAGGATCCCGGCCGCGGGCCGCCCGTCGGACCATCGGACC
>JBEBJW010000205.1:0-8689 GCA_040079715.1 Myxococcota bacterium
ACCGCGAGCCAGGCGCTCGCGGTGGGGGCGCGGGCGAGCGCCCGGCGGGTCGAGGCGTCGAGGGCGGGGCCGAGCACGTCGTCGGCGAGGGCCACCGCGTCGAGCGGCGGGGCCCGTCGACCGACCTCGGACGCCCACTCGAGCCGGGCCCACAGCGCGCCGGGGCCGATCCAGTCGGCGGCCCGGTCCGGCCAGCCTTGGGGGGACGGCGCCTGGTAGGGGAGCTGCCCGAGGAACTTCAGCGACCGGAGCATCGCGGTCCCGTCGGTGCCGCCGAGCGCCCGCGACGTGGACACCACGAGGTCCCACGGGGTCTTGACCTTCGTCAGCGGGCGGGACCACGCCGCGTCGAGGCCGACCAGCGCCCGGTGGACCGTCGGCAGGTCCCCGCCGGACACCAGGAACGCCTGGGCGAGGGCGGTGACGACGTCGTCGGGCGGGTCGTCGGCGACGAACTGCCGGACCAGCCGGGTCGCGACGTGCCGGGCCGTCGACGGATGGACCGCCAGATCCCGGAGCGCCGTCTCGGCGTCGCGGTACGACCGGCCGAGCACGACCTGCGTCCCCGGCTCGTGGCGCTCGGCCCGGTACGCGAACCCGCCGGTGCCGCCGCCGCCGAGCGGCCAGATCCCGGTCGCCGGCGCCAGATCGAGGGTCCAGCCGGTCAGCAGCCGGGCGAGGGCGGTGACGTCGGCCTGGTCGTACCCGCCGTTCACCCCGAGGGTGTGGAGCTCGAGCACCTCGCGGGCGTAGTTCTCGTTCAGCCCGCGGTCGCCGCGTCGGCCGGCCATCGACTCCGGCCCGACCGACTTCGCGTTGTCGAGGTACGCGAGCATCGCCGGGTGGCGGGCCGACGCGACCACCAGATCGGCGAACGACCCGTCGATCCCCGGGCGGATCACCTCGCGCTCGAACGCGCCGGCGAGCCCGGTGACCTCCTTGCGGGCGATCGACACGGTGAACTGGTTCGACCAGCACGCGACCAGGCGCTCCCGGAACGGCATCGTGGTCCCGGCGGCGGCGGCGAGGTGGGCGGAGTGCTCGTCGACGAACGCGTCCTTCACCTCGAGCTTGCCGGTCTTGCGGACGTCGGCGTCCTGGCCCCGCATCGCGGCGAGCCGGAGGACGGCGTCGGACGCGCGCGGCAGCCCGGCGAGGCGGCTCTCGACGTACGCGTCCGGGGCGGCGAGCTGGGCGAGGAGCCAGTCGCGGGGCCCCGTGTCCCGGATCGCCGCGAGATCGCCGGGGCGGGCCCCGAGGCCGAACCGGGTCGCGGCCACGAACGGGTCGGTGTCCATCGATCCTCCGCCCCCGTGGACGACGGCGGGCGACGTTTATTGAACGAACCCGATCCGGAGGTCGGGATCCGGCGACGTCGTGGGCGCAGCCGACGGACCGGGGTCCCGATCCGGCGACGGCGGCGACGTCGGAGATCCCCCCGGTCCCGAGCCGGCGACGGCGGCGACGTCGGAGGTCCTCCACGGTCGCGATCCCCGGTCCCGAGCCGGCGACGGCGGCGACGTCGGAGATCCCCCCGCGGTCCCGAGCCGGCGACGACGTCCGTGTGGGGGCCGATCCCGGCTCCGGCGGTCAGCCCGGCGTCGGGTGTGCTTCCCGCCACTCGCGCGCGAGGAGCGCGAAGATCAGCGAGCTGGTCCACTCGCCGTGCAGGAGCCAGTCCTCGACGTGGTGGGCCTCCCGTCGCATCCCGACCGACGCCATCAGCGCCGCCGACGCCGTGTTCCGCGCGTCGCAGTTCCCGAACACCCGGTGGGCGCCGAGCGGGCCGAACGCGAACCCGAGCACCCCGAGCACCGCCTCCCGGCCGAACCCCTGCCGGTGATGGGCGGTGGCGAGCGTGAACCCGATCTCCATCGTCTGCCCGGCATGCGGGGCCGACTCGGTCCGCAGGCCGCAGTCGCCGATCAGGACGCCCGTGTCGCGCCGGACCAGCGCGAACTGGTACCAGGTGCCGGGGGTGCCCGGATCGCGGTCGCGCATCTCGGCGATCATCGCCCGCCCGCGGTCGAGGTCGAAGTCGCGGATCCCGGTGTACCGCACGACCTCCGGGTCCGACCGGTACCCGACAAAGGCCTCGAGGTCATGGTCCGCGAGCGGACGGATCGTCAGGCGCGCCGTGTCGAACGGGGTGAACGGCATCAGTCGTACCGGGCGAGCACGAAGTACCCGCGCTCGCCGACGGTCGGCCCGAGGACCGCGTCCCGCGCGGCGTGGGCGGCGTCGGACAGGTCGATCCGCGCGGCCTGCTCCATCTCGTACCCCACCTGGACCCCCCACCCGAGGACCCCGGTGTCGTGCGAGACCTGCGACGCGATCTCGTCGAACCCCTCGTCGAACCCGTCGAACCCGTCGTCATCTCCGCCCCGCGACACGTCGGCCGCGCCCTGGGTGGCGCCGCGGTGGAACGGGACCCCGCATGCGTCGGCGGCGTCGGCCTCGGTCCCGACGACCCCGTACGCGAGGGTCCCCGCGCACAGCGGCCCGGTCGAGCTGAGCCACAGCGCGATCGGCTCGGCCAGGAACCCGGCGCGGGCCTCGGGGGGCAGCGCCTCGGCGACCGCCGCCCACACCGACGCCGGGATCCCCGCCGCCCGCTCGACCACCCCGCGGAGCGTGGCCAGCGACACCGGACCGCCCGGGGCCCCGTCGTTCGCGGTCGCCCGCAGCGACCGGTGGCCGATCACCACCGACAGCCACGGGAGGTCCGCGTCGTCGGCGTCGTCGGTCGCGGCCGAGCGATCGCCGCCGGCCACTGCCACGAGCCGCAGCCCCGACCCGGCGGGCAGCGCCGCGTCCTGGGCGTCGACGATCGCGGTCAGGCGGCGGAGCTGGCCCCAGGTGAGGTCCGCCGGGCCGCGCCGGCCGGCGACCAGCACCCCCTGCGTCTCGTTCCGGTCGAGGTGGTCGGACATCCGGCTGCCTATCCGCCCGGGGCGCGCCGGGGTACCGGGAACGGATGTGGCGGCTGCTCGCGTGTGTCACCCCCTCGGGATCCGAGAGGTCCCGCCGGGCTCGCCGTCGGACCCGTCGACCGAGGACCCGTCGACGTCGTCGACGCTGGACCCGTCCACGGACCCGTCGACCCAGGACCCGTCGACGCAGGACCCGTCCACCCAGGGCCCGTCCTCCGGCGACACCGGCGGGCCGTGTCCGGTCGGGATGGCGTGGATCGACCCGTTCTGCATCGACCGGTGGGAGGCGCACCTGGTGGGCGCCTCGCCGTACGAGGTGCCGGGGCTCGGCGCGATCGCCGCGTCGGACCCGGGGGAGGTCCCGCAGGGCTACACCTCGGCGGTGGTGGCGGCGGACGCGTGCGCCGGCGCGGGCAAGCGGCTGTGCACCCACCCCGAGTGGCTCCGGGCGTGCGGAGGGCCGACGGGCACGGTGTACCCGTACGGCGACACCTACGATCCCGCCGCGTGCAACGACGCCCGCGCGGTCCACCCGGTGGTCGAGCTGTTCGGCGCCGACGCGACCTGGGGCGAGGCCCAGCTGAACGATCCGCGGCTGAACCAGCTCCCGGACGGCCTGGACCCGACCGGCGCGAACCCCGGCTGCGTCAGCGCGGAGGGCGTGTACGATCTCCACGGCAACCTGCACGAGTGGATCGACGACCCGGACGGCACGTTCGTCGGCGGGTTCTACGTCGACGCGGTGCTGAACGGCCCCGGCTGCAGCTACACGACCACCGCCCACGACGTGGGGTGGCACGACTACAGCCCGATGCTGTAGTCGCGGGTTCCGGTGCTGCGCGGACCCGTGATGGACTCCATGGTCACGGCGATCGCTTCGCCTTGGCCTGGGCGACGGACAGCCTGAGCGCTTCCCGCGTGGCCTCGTCCTCGAACTTCGTCAGCTCGCGCTCGAGGAGCGGCCAGAGATCGGCTTTGCGGTAAATTCGTAGCCGGCCACGGGCGTGCAGGAGATCCCGAAGAATCGCGGCCCGGGACTCGTCCAGGCCTTCCACATCGTGGTGGAGGCGCCGCGCGTCGACATGCGACGAGTCGGCGCGATCGGGCGTGTGGCTGGGCGCGAAGCCTGCCTCCCGAAGAACAGTGCCTTCGACCTCGACTACCTGGAGGTTGCCACTGGCGGCGTCCTGACGCCTCTCGACCATGATGCAGGCACAGACTTCGCGCTCCTCATCCGACTCGTAGCGCCAGACGGACAGCCCCAGCCCTTTGCGGACATGGACGTTGAGGATGTCGTTCAGGGCTTCAGAGGGATCGTAGCAATCACCCCAGTACGCTGCCCGAATCCGCAGCACGAACCGGTCCACGGACACCGCTAGCCCGCGAGGTCAGCCGCGTACTCCCGCAGCCATGACGGTCGGCTGGTATCGCTCGCCAACATCATCAATTCGGCGCCGAACCCCTCGATGCCGCCCCAGTCAATCGCGCGAAGCGCCGCCTCCGAGATCCCAACGTCTCGGTCGGCGAGCAGCGCCTTCAGCGCCCCGTCCGCATTCCGAGGGTGCCCCCGTCTCAGAGCGCCGATTCCGATGATGGCCGCGCGGCGGGCGGAGGACGACTGCGTGACATCGCGTGCGCACGCGATCAGCGTCTGCACCATCGCGGGCGTTGGGTCGACGATCCTCCGGAAGCGACGAGGCAGGTCCTCCTCGTCCTCGGCGCCCAGCCCTGAGGCAGCGTCGCGGAGAATCCCCCGCACCCACACTGTGGGGGCGTCGAGGTACCCACGCTCGATCTCGAGACCGCCAAGTATACGGGTGGGCGAGAGCACCATCACCGATGCTGATCCGACCGCGGGCGGCGTCATTTCACCCTGCTGGACCGTAGCGGTACGACGTCGCGCGCCAGTTCGAGCCGGCGCCTCCCGCCGTACGATGTCGACGACCTCGCTCATCGGAACATCTCCTTGGTGCGCTCGGTCAGACTGCCGAAGAAGATCGCGTTCTTGAATCGGCGCAGGACATCGAGCTTGCTCCAAATCTCCGGATCGTCAGGAGCGAACGTTCCTACGGTCGCGGCGTCGATATCGAAGAACACCGGCGTGCGTCCGAGCGGATCGACCGTCTCCTTCTTGATTACGACGGTGGCGGTCGCTCCCTCCGATTCTAAGGACATCTGGATCAAGAACTCGCCGATCTCGCCAGGGAGCCCGGCCCCCAGGTGAACGCCCGTCGTGAACCACTCGTCCCACCGGGCCTCCCCCGCCGGGAGGACGATCCGGTTGATGAACCGTGTCGCGATCCGGCTCACCCGTTCGGGCTTCGTCAACTCGACGTATCGGGTCCATACCTCGCGGGTTCTGCCCTCCAGCTCCGTCCACGATGTATAGGGTCGAATGCGGCTCACGGCGAGCGCCTCGACCCTCGGAAGAACGACCCACGGATGGTCCGGCGATCTCAGCAACCATCCGGCTGGTGCCGTCGCCTGCTGCAGATCTTGTTCTGGCCCGACAGTGATCGACAGATCGATGCGGCGGTGTGCCGACGGGTACTCCGCACGGACCGAGTCGACGAAGGCTTGCAAAGCCTCATCGGCACTTCCAGGACCACGCGTGACGTGAAGGTCGATGACCGCCTCGTCGATCGGCGCGTTCTCGAACGTCTCGTGTTCCGTACCCATCGGCGTTCACCAGCTTGCCGAAGTGTATCTACGGAAGATCTGCATGGGAAGCAATCTCTGGAGAGAGATCGTCCAATGCCGAGACTCCGTGGTCGCCCGCGGAGCCGAAGCGTGGCACGCCCGAGTGCGACTGCTACTTGTGGCGGAACACGATCCGGCCCTTGGTCAGATCGTACGGCGACACCGCGACCGTGACCTTGTCTCCGAGCACCACGCGGATCCGGTACCGCCGGAGCTTGCCCGCCAGGTGAGCGTTCACCTCGGTCCCCGCGTCCGTCTCCACCAGGAAGTGCCCGCCCGGGAACACTTCCTTCACGATGCCCTCGATCTCGATCAGGTCGTCCGAAGCCAAACGAGCGCCTCCGCCGCGCTCGGGTAACCCGTCACTGGGCCGGTGCCACCACCACGGTCCGCATCCAGGGATCGTCGTCGTCGCCGGACCGCACCACCAGCGTGGTCGTGCCGGCTCGGATCCCCGACAGCCTCAGGCGATCCGTGTTGTCGATCGTCACCACGTGGAGCATCGTCGGGGTGCCGACGAGGAACGCCGCCACCCGCTTGCCCACCGTGACCTCGGTGGTGCCCCCGGCCGGGACGGTGATCGTCTCGGTCGGGATCGTGCACCCGGTCGGCACCGGCTTCGCGGCCCCGATCAGCGCGGCGACGGTCAACACCCGCGGCGCCGACCGGCCGGTCTCGAACGCCACGTCCGCCCGACCCGCGCGATCCACCTGGACGAAGTACCGGTTGGTACCGAACGCGTGGACCTGCGCGTACGGATCGTCGACCCGAGTGAGCGAGGTCGCCTGCGGGATCCGACACACCGCCCCGACCCCGAGCGGCAGCTCGAGCGCGTCTCCGGCCGGCGCGAGCCCGGGACCGCCCGACGGCGCCACCGTGCTCGCCGCCTCGACCCGCACCGCGTAGGTGACGAGCCCGCTGTCGGACGCGATCGTCACCGTGGAGCTGCCGGCCTTCAGCCCGACCAGCAGCACCACCGGTGGACTCGGGACCACGTCGAGCACCTCGGACGCGCTGGTGGAGATCTCCCGCGGCACGACGCCGGGATCGAGGACCCCGATCCGCCCGACCCCGAGGGTGACCTCCTGCCCGAACGCGATCCCCGTCAGCAGCGCGATCACTCGTCCTCCTCGCGGCGGCGGCCCTTCCCGGACGGCGGCGGCGGCTCGGCCGCGTCCGCAGGGTAAATCTCGCGGACCTCGCCCCGGAACGTCTCGAACCCGCCGGTGACGATCGAATTCCGCATCTCGCCCATGAACTGGTGGAACCACGCGATGTTGTGGATCGACACCAGCGTGGCGCCGAGGATCTCCCCCACCCGGAACAGGTGGTTCAGGTACGCCCGGCTGAACGTCTTGCAGGTGTAGCAGGTGCACCGCGTGTCGATCGGGTACTGGTCCGACCGGTACCGGCTGTCGGTCAACCGGACCCGGCCGCGCCAGGTCCACGCGACGCCCGACCGCGCGTGGCGGGTCTGGATCACGCAGTCGAACATGTCGATCCCGCGGGCGACGCCCTCGACCAGATCGATCGGCCGCCCGACGCCCATCAGGTACCGCGGGCGATCGGTCGGCAGGTGCGGGACCGTCCAGTCGAGCACGTCGATCATCGTCTGGTGGCCTTCGCCGACCGACAGCCCGCCGACCGCGTACCCGTCGAACCCGAGCTCGCGGATCGCCCGGGCGCTGCGCTCGCGCAGGTCGGGCCAGAACCCACCCTGTACGATCCCGAACAGCGCCTGATCTTCGCGGGTGTGCGCCGCCCGACACCGCTCCTCCCACCGAGTGGTGCGATCGACGCTCTGCTCGGCGTACGGCCGCTCGGTGCCGAACGCGAGGCACTCGTCGAACACCATCGCCACGTCTGCCCCGAGCGCCTGCTGGATCTCCATCGACCGCTCGGGCGTCAGCACGGTGGGCTTGCCGTCGACCTCGTACCGGAAGGTGACCCCGGACTCGGTGACCTCCTTGTCGAGCGAGAACACCTGGAACCCGCCCGAGTCCGTCAGGATCGGGAGCGAGGTGCCCATGAACCTGTGGAGCCCGCCGGACTTCTGGACCAGCTTCTCGCCCGGCCGCTGCGACAGGTGGTACGTGTTGGCGAGCAGGATCTGGGTGCCGGTCTCGGCCAATTGCGCCGGAGAGACCGACCGCACCGCGCCCTGGGTGCCGACCGGCATGTACACCGGGGTCTGCACCTCGCCGTGCGGCAACGTGAACCGACCGGCGCGCGCCGCGCCCGCGGTGGCTTCGACGGAGAACGGGAACCCGAGCATGCCTCCCCCACGTCACCCGTCCGGATCCTCTCCGCACTCCGTTCGGGGTACATTCGCGCTCAGATGAGTGCCGTCCCAGAACCCGAGCTGCCCGGCCCCCCGTCTCCGGTCGAACCGGGCGCGACCCTCGGCGTGTACGAGATCGGGCCCCGGATCGCGATCCGCGGGGACGTCCACCTCCACGCGGGCACCGATCCGCGGGACGCGCCGGTCCGTATCGCGGTGTGGCGGTACCGCGGATCCGAGCCGCTGCCGCGGTTCCTCGACCAGCTCCGGGACGACGCCGCCGCGTGGGGCGCGCTCCGCCCGGTCGACGGTCGGATGCCGGCGATCGTGCCGACGCTCGACGTGGGGCGCCAGGTCAACAGCGTCGTGTGCTACTGGATCCAGGAGGATCCGCGCGGGCCGTCGCTCGCGGACCAGCTCGACCACACGCCGATCCTCGCCCCACGGTACGCGCTCGGGCTCGCCCAGCAGCTCGGCGCCGCGCTCGACGAGCTGCACAACCCGGTCGGGGGGCCCCACGCTGGCCACGCCGTGGGGCGGCGGCGCCTGATCCACGGCGACCTCGACCCGGCGAACGTCCACCTGCTGGGCCACTACGACGTGGCGCGCCTCGCGTGGGGCGGCCTGGCGGTCCGGATCGAGTCGTCCGGAATGTCCGCCGGGCGCGGCACGGCCCGCGGGCTGGCCGAGGTCGCGCCGGAGGTCCTCCAGGGCGGCGCCCCGGACGCGCGGTCCGACGTGTACGGCCTGAGCGCGCTGCTGTACCGGATGCTGT
>JBEBJW010000206.1:0-8681 GCA_040079715.1 Myxococcota bacterium
ACCGAACCCGCCGAGCCCGCCGGACCCGAAGCCGAGCACCGTCCCGGTCGCCGACGGGTGGGCGCTGACCGACCTGTTCATCCACCGCCCGGTGCTGGCCGCCGTCGTGTCGCTGGTCCTGCTGCTGCTCGGGATGATCGCGTTCGGCCGGCTGCCGGTCCGCGAGACCCCCGAGCTCCAGCCGCCGACCGTGACCGTGACCACGTCGTGGCCCGGCGCGGATCCCGCGATCGTCGAGACCGACGTGACCGAGATCCTCGAGCGGGAGATCAACGGGATCGAGGGCGTGCGCACGCTCACCTCGACGTCCCGCGAGCAGTCGTCGCAGATCGTGGTCGAGTTCGAGCTCGAGCGGCAGCTCGAGGAGGCGGCGAACGACGTGCGGGCCCGGGTCGCGCGCGCCCGCCGGAAGCTGCCGGACGACGTCGAGGAGCCGGTGGTCGAGAAGGCCGACGCCGACGCCCAGGCGGTGATCTACCTCCGGGTCGCCGCCCCCGACAAGAACCTGCTCGAGCTGACCGAGATCGCCGACACCTTGATCCGTGAGCGGCTCCAGACCGTGACCGGCGTGTCGAACGTCGACATCTACGGGGAGCAGAAGTTCGCGATGCGGATCGAGCTCGACCCGACCGCGATCGCGAGCCGGGGGATCGATCTGGCGCAGATCCAGCAGGCGCTCGACGCCGGCAACGTCGACGCCCCCGGCGGGCGGGTCGAGGGCCAGGCCACCGAGCTGTCGGTCCGGGTCGACGCCGGGCTCACCACCCCCGAGGAGTTCGAGCAGCTCGTGGTCGCCGAGGAGGGCGGCGCGATCGTCCGGCTCGGCGACATCGCGAACGTCCGGCTCGGGGCCGAGAACGAGCGGACCGCGGCCCGGTCGGACGGGATCCCGTCGATCACCGTCGCGGTGCTCCCGCAGGCCCGCGCGAACATCATCGACATCGCCGACGAGGTCCAGGCCCGCCTGGACGGGATCCGCGAGGATCTCCCCGAGAACACCACGATCAACGTCAGCTACGATCGGACCCAGGCGGTCCGGTCGTCGATCGAGGAGGTCGAGGAGACGCTGGTCATCGCGTTCGGCCTCGTGGTGGTGGTGATCTTCGCGTTCCTCCGCGACTGGCGGAGCACCCTCGTGCCGGCGCTGGCGATCCCGGTGTCGATCGTCGGCACGTTCCTGTTCCTGTGGGCGGCCGGGTTCTCGATCAACGTGTTCACCCTGTTCGGGCTGGTGCTCGCGATCGGCCTCGTCGTCGACGACGCGATCGTGGTGCTCGAGAACGTGTACCGGCGGATCGAGGAGGGCGAAGCCCCGATGACCGCGGCGATCCTCGGCACCCGCCAGATCGTGTTCGCGGTCCTCGCGACCACCGTGTCGCTGGTGGTCGTGTTCCTGCCGATCGTGTTCACCGGAGGCGCCACCGGCCGGTTGTTCCTCGAGTTCGGCGCGACGGTCGCGGTGTCGGTGGCGTTGTCGGGGCTGGTCGCGCTGACGTTGACCCCGATGCTGTCGTCCCGGCTGCTCCGCCCGATCGAGACCCGCGGCAGGGTGTACCAGGCGACCGAGCGGATGTTCGAGGCGCTGAACCACGGGTTCGCGGTCAGCCTCGGGCGGATCGCCAAGGTCCCGGCGGTCGCGTACGGCCTCGTCGCGCTGGCGCTGGTCGGCGGCCTCGTCGGGTACAACTGGCTCCCGCGGGAGTTCTTCCCGATCGAGGACCGCAACAGCTTCATGATCCGGGTGCTCGCCCCGGACGGCACGTCGTTCCCGTACATGAACGCCCGGATGAGCGAGCTCGAGCCCGAGCTGATGGCCGCGGTGCCCGAGCGGACCGCGCTGTTGAGCCGGGTCGCGTCCGGGCAGGGCGGGGTCGCGGCGGCGGCGAATACCGGGATGTACTTCGTCGCGCTGAAGCCGAAGGAGGAGCGGGCCCGGTCGCAGCAGGAGATCGTCGCCGACGTGCGGAAGCGGCTCGGCGGGGTGACCGCGTTCCAGACCGTGCCGATCCAGTCGCCGACGGTCGGGCGCGGGTTCAACGCCCCGCTCCAGTTCGTGCTGCTGAACCCGGACTTCGAGGCGCTGTCCGCCGCCCTGCCCGGGTTCGTGGCCGAGGTCCGGAAGATCCCCGGGCTGTCTTCGGTCAACGAGGACCTCAAGCTGAACCGACCGGAGCTGTCGGTCGCGGTCGACCGCGAGAAGGCCGCCGCGGCCGGGGTCAGCCCGCGGGACGTGGCGCGGACCCTCCAGGTGCTGACCGCGAACCTCGAGCTGTCGCAGTTCAAGCGTGGCAGCCGGTCGTACCCGGTGCTGGTCGGGTTGGCACCGGACGCGCGCGCCACCCCGAGCGACCTCGAGCGGATCGAGGTCCGGACCCGGACCGGCGCGACCGTTCCGCTCGGGAACCTGGTCCGGTTGACCGAGCACAGCGCGTCGTCGTCGCGGTACCACTTCGACCGGTCCCCGTCGGCGACGATCTCGGCCAACGTCGACGGGATCACCCTCGGCGAGGGGATCGAGCGGATCGAGGCCCTCGCGGCCGAGAAGCTGCCGCCGGGGTTCCGGACCGCCCTGACCGGAGAGGCGCGCGAGTTCGCCGACAGCAACCAGGCGCTGCTGATGATGTTCGGCCTCGCGGTCGCGCTGGTGTACCTGGCGCTCGCCGCCCAGTTCGACAGCTTCATCGACCCGATCTGCATCCTCGTGTCGGTCCCGCTCGCCCTGTCCGGCGCGTTCGTCGGGCTCGCCCTGTTCGGGTTGACCCTGTCGTTCTTCGCCCAGGTCGGACTCATCTTGCTGGTCGGGCTCGTGACCAAGAACGGGATCCTGATCGTCGAGTACGCGAAGCAGCAGCAGGTCGAGCGCGGCCTGTCGCGGTGGGACTCGGCGATCGAGGCGGCCCGAATCCGGTTCCGCCCGGTGTTGATGACGTCGGTGGCCACGATCGTCGGCGCGCTGCCGGTGGCGCTCGGGTTCAGCTCGGAGTCGCGGGCGCCGCTCGGGGTGTCGGTCGTGTCCGGGATGGCGGTGGCGACGGCGCTGACGCTGTACGTGACCCCGGTGATCTACGCGACGGTGGCGACGACGGTCGATCGGCTCCGCGGGACCCGCGCGGCGGCTGCGACGGCGGCGACCGGAGCGGCGGTGGCGTTGGTCGTCGGGCTCGGGCTGGTCGCGCCGGCGGTCGGCCACGCGGCCCCGCTCGACCTGCCGGGGGCGCTCGCCGCCGCCCGGTCGTCGAACCTCGATCTCGCGCGGCAGGCCCAGCAGGTCGCGATCGCCCGCGCCGAGCGCGGGGAGGCGGTGTCGACGCTGATCCCGACCGTCGCCGCGTCCGGGGCCACCGTGCTCGACCGGACGGACCCGTGGACGACCTACGGCGAGCTGCGCGCGGACCTGCCGCTGGTGTCGGTCGACGGGTGGCTCGGCGCGCGGGCGGCGGGGCTCGCGCTCGACGCGGCCGAGCTCGACGCCGAGGACGCGGAGGAGCAGATCCTCGGCGCGGCGGGGTTCCGGTACGTCGATCTCGCGCGGGCCGAGCAGGCGGTGGTCGAGGCGGAGGCGCTGCTGACCCGGAGCGAGCGGCTGCTCGCGCTGGCGGCGGATCGGGTCGCGGTCGGGGCGGCGGCGCCGATCGAGAACACCCGGGCCGAGCTGCTGGCCCGCCAGGACGAGCTGCGGCTGATCGAGGCCCGGACCGAGCGCGACACCGCCCGGCTCCGGCTGCTCGAGGTGCTCGGGTTGCCGCTCGACGGGGCGATCGAGGTCGCGATCGGGCCGGTGGCGGCGCCGCCGACCGGGGCGCCGGACCGGCCGGATCTGGCGGCGGCGGCGCGGACGGTCGCGGCGGCGACGGCGGCGAAGCGGGCGATCGCGGCCCAGCTCGTGCCGGACCTGTCCGCGTTCGGGACCGCGGGGCTGCTCGCGATCGACGGGGCGGGCGACCCGACCCCGACTGCGTCGGTGGGGCTCCAGGCGGACGTGGTGCTGTTCTCCGGGACGCTGCGGAGCCACACCGTCCAGCGCCTCGACGCGGTCGCGCGCGACGCGGCGATCGCGGCGGAGGACCTCGGGCGCGAGGCGAGCGTGGAGATCGCGTCCGCCGACGCGGCGGTGGCGACCGGGGCCCGGTCGTGGGAGCTCGCGCAGTCGGCCCGGGGGCTCGCCGAGCAGGAGGTCGCCCTGGCGGAGGACCGGTTCGCGACCGGGGCGGCGTCGAACGTCGAGGTGGTCGAGGCGCAGGCGCGGCTGACCCAGGCGGTGGTGGCGGAGGTCGACGCGCTCGCGGCGTACAACCTCGCGCTGCTCGACGCCTGGCGGTCGCGCGGTCGGCTGCGCGAGCTCGCCGGATGAGGTTGCTCCGGCCGATGGAGCGAGGGTAGGACACCCGGATGCGTCCTCCGTCGCCGGACACCTCGGCCGAGGCCCACGCCGTCCAGGTGGCCGCCTGGCGACGGATGGGTCCGCACCGGCGCCTGCAGCTCGCGCTGGAGATGAGCGACGAGATCCGCCAGGTGGCGCTGGCCGGCGTCCGACACCGGCACCCCGAGTACACCGAAGCGGAGGCGCGGTTCGCCCTGTTCCGCCAGCTGCTCGGCCACGAGCTGTTCGTCCGCGCCTGGCCCCACGCGCCGGTGCTCCCGGCGTGAGCCTCTCCGCGTGAGCATCGGAGACTTCATCGGCCGACTGACGGCGCTGCTCGACCAGGCCTCGATCCCCTACATGGTGGCGGGGTCGTTCGCGAGCTCGTTCCACGGCGAGCCGCGCACGACTCAGGACGTCGACCTCGTCGTCGTTCTGGACGCCGCTGGCGTTCGCCGCCTGATCGCCGTACTGCCGCCGGACGCCTACTACGCCGACGAGCACGCCGCGCTCGACGCTGTGCGGCGTCGGACACAGTTCAACGTCATCGACATGGCGACGGGATGGAAGGCCGATCTCGTCGTTCGGAAGGGTCGACCGTTCAGCCTGGCGGAGTTCGCGCGGCGCCAGCTGGTCGAGTTCCTCGGCATCCGGCTGTGGATCGCCAGTCCAGAGGACGTCGTCGTCTCGAAGCTCGAGTGGGCGCAGAAGACCGGCTCCGAGCGCCAACTGCGCGATGTCCGGGGTGTCCTCGCGGCGCGGTCCGAACCCCTCGATCTCGCCTACATCGAGCGGTGGGTCGCGGAGCTCGGCCTCACCGAGGAGTGGCGGCGCGTCCAGGCGGGTTGACCGGGGCGCGTCACCCAGTGGGGCGTCTCGCGCCGCGCGCCGCGTATCGCCCCGGTGACTGCCCGATCAGCGCGGTGAAGTCCCGGACGAAGTGCGCCTGGTCGTAGTACCCGAGCGCGAACGCGAGCGCGGCCTGATCGACGTCGTCGCCGGCCGCGAGGCGCTCCGCCGCGTCGTGCAGCCGGTACCGCCGCAGCACCCACTTCGGCCCGACCCCGACGTACCGCCGGAGCTGCCGCTGGAGCGTCCGCAGGCCGATCCCCACCCGCTCGGCCAGCTGCTCGGCCCGGACCAGCGTCCGGTCGGCGGCCGCCGTCGCCATCACCGCGTTCAGCGCGGCCACCCGCGGATCCGGTGGCGGCAGGTCCCGGAGGAAGAACGCGTCCAGCAGCGCCCCCCGCGAGGCGCCGTCGTCGTCGTGGTCCGGGTCGAGCCCGAACAGGCCGGTCCGCAGCGCGTCGACGTCCCCGCTGAACACCGACCGGGTCGGCACCGACCGCCCCGTCAGCGTGTGGACCGACGCCTGGAAGAACCCGTGGAACCCGGCCGGGTGGAACAGCGTGCCGAACACGCTCCCCTGGCCCTCGAGCCGCCGATCGAACCGCCGGACCGGCACCCCGTACACCCCGTCGACCGCGGCCTCGATCACCACGTTCACCCCCGGGTGCCCGACGGTGGACTGATCGTGCGGGGGACGGCCGCGCAGGTCCCACGACAGGAACCAGTAGTGCCGGACGTGGTCCGCGAGCGGCGCCGCCGGTCGGACCCGGACGATCCGGAACGCCCGGGCGGCCGCGGTCGGGTCGAGGATCGCGCCCTGCGGCTCGGGCAGCGCCCCCGGACGGTCCCCCCGAGGCGCTCCTCGTGGCTTCATCGTGTCGCGGATCTCCAAGCCGCCCGCCGGCCAGCGCAGTACGACACCGGCGGAGGGTTCATGGCCAAGTACCACGGGAGCTGTCACTGCGGCGCGGTGGCGTACGACGTCGAGCTGGAGCTGACGAACCTGCTCGCCTGCAACTGCTCGATCTGCGGGCGGAGCGGCTCGATCCTGTCGTTCGTCCAGCCGTCGGCGTTCACCCTGCTGAAGGGTCAGGACATGCTGACGGACTACCTGTTCAACAAGCACCTGATCCACCACCAGTTCTGCAAGGTGTGCGGGATCAAGTCGTTCGCCCGCGGGTCCGACGGGAAGGGCAACGAGATGGTCGCGGTCAACGTCCGGTGCCTCGACGGCGTCGACGCGAACACCCTCGAGCCCCAGAAGTACGACGGACGTAGCCTGTAGGTCCGACCGACACCGGCTGTCGGTCCTGTTCGGGCCTCGGTCGGGTAATCGCCCGTAATCGCTGGCACGTCCATCGCATTGGAGGGACGCGTCGGGGGTTGGGTGATGCGTCGGTTGGTACAGGCGATCTGGGTGGTGGGGGTCGGCACCACCACCGTGGTCGGGGCGGCGTTCGCGATCCCGGACCTCGCGGTGGCCGCGCTGTACGGCACCTGCGGGCTCGCGTTCCCGGCGCTGTACACGGCGACCCTCGCGCTGTGGCTGTGGTGCCTCGGGCCCGCAGTGGTGCTCGCCCCCGGCCGGGGCGCGTCGGCCGGTCGACGGGCGCTCGGCGCGCTCGGGGCGGCGGCCTCGGTCGGGGCGTTCGGGCTCGCGTGCGGCGGGTGGGCGGTGGTCGACCGGCAGGCGGCGGCGGCGGAGCGGTCGGCGTACACCGCCGACGATCGGGTCCCGGACGGGCCGGTTCCGCAGGCGGATCTCGCCCTCGACTGGCCGATGTCGCTCGGTCCGACCGAGGCCGCCCGGGCGCTGGTCGCAGGCGGGGCCGACCGGGTCGCTGCGCTCGACCGGACGGTCGATCCGCCCCGTCGGCGGCTGTGGGTCCACGGACCCGCCGGCGCGACCGAGGTGGACGACGACGGGCGTCCCGCCGCGGTCACCGTCCGGGTCGACCCGCTCGGGCCCGGGATCACCCGGATCGAGGCCCTCGACGTCGACGGCGCCGGGGTCGCGCGTCGGACCGCGGTCCGGCGGGAGGTGGTCACCGCGCCGGTGATCGTCGGGCCGAACCTGGTCGGGATGCACTCCCGCGGCCTCGCGGCGGTCCGGACCGCGGTCGGGGACCCCGAGGTCGACCGGGCCGCAGTCGCCGAGGCCCTCGGGTGGGACCCGGCGTCGCTCGCCCCGACCGAGCCCGCGGCGGCCGACGTCGCCGCCCTGCTCGCCCTCCGCGCGGCCGCCCCGTTCACCCCCGACCAGAACGAGGCGATCCGCCGGTGGTCGACCGCGCGCGCCCCGTGGTCCGAGGCGGAGGCGGCGGTGTTCGCCGGGGTGGTGGTCGATCGGCGGCTCGCCGGGGTGGCGGTCGACACGGCGCTCCGGCTCCACCCGGAGGCGGTCGGGCCGGTGCTCGATCGGCTGCTGGCGGCGCCGGACCTCGACACCCCGACGGCTGCGGCCGGGTGGCGGGCGGTCGCCGACGGGGACCGGGCGGTGCTCGACGCCCGTCGCGACGCGATCGGCGCCGTGCTCGCCGGTCGGTTCGACCACCTGCCGCTGGTCGCCCGGGTCGACCTCGACCCGACCCCGTGGCTCGACGCGGTCGGGGACAGCGCGCCGCGCGAGTCGGCGGCGATCGCGGCGTCGTGCGTGGCCGACGGGGCGTACCGCGCGGTGTGGGTCGGGTGGGTCGCGGCGCGGTTCGCCCGGGCGGAGCGGCCGGAGCGGAGGGTGGTCGGGATGATGGCCCGCGCCCTGCTCCACCACCGCGAGGACGGCGCGGTGGCGGCGCGGATGGATCGGCCGGACTGGCCGGACGGGGCGGCGCAGCGGGCGCGCTGGTCGCGGGATCGGTCGTGCAACCTTTGATTCGCGAGGGAGGACGGGGATGAACAGTCGGGCGTTCGTGCTGGCGGTGGCGGTGGTCGTGCTCGGGCTCACGGTGGTGTTCGGGTCGGCGGTGATGGAGGGGGCGAGCCGGGCGGTCGTCGGGATCGATCGGTTGGACGTCGAGCTCGCGAAGCTCGAGCTCGAGGACACGGACCCCGACGCGGTCCAGGCCGCGGCCCTCGACTGCGCGGACGACGCGTTCGGGTTCCCGATGGCCGACGATCCGGCGCGGGTCGAGGCGGTCTACGGGGCGATGACGGCGGCCGAGCGCGACGCGCTGAAGGACCGGGTGGTGACCTGCGCGGCCCGTCGGACCCGGGGGACGGTCGCCGCCGCGCCGGAGGCCCCGTCGGGGACCCGGGTGATCCGGGCGGTGGACCGGTCCGGCGGCGGCTCGACCGCGCTGTGGGCGGTGGCGTCGGCCGGGTCGTGCGGGCTGACGGTGGTGCTGTTCGGGGCGGCCGGCGCGGCGCTGATCGGGCGGCGGGTCGCGGCGAGGGAGGACGAGGCGGAGCATGGCCGGGTCGGGGCGTAGGAGCTCCCCTCTTCTTCCCCAGCCCGAGCCCTTGCCCGAGCCCC
>JBEBJW010000207.1:0-8674 GCA_040079715.1 Myxococcota bacterium
GCACGTATCAGCGCGCGGCGTAGGTCGCGGACCGCGAGCCCGAGCGCCGACCCCGGGCCGAGCCCCGACGCGCGCAGCGCCGCTTCGGCCGCGGCCAGGCGATCGGTCGCCAGCTCGGTCCGCCCGAGCAACGCTTCGACCCGGCCGACCGTCGCGAGGATCGGGGCGACGGCCGTTCGGGGCGACCGGTCCGCGGCCTCCAGCGCCGCCCCCAGCGCGACCGAGGCCCCGTCGGGATCGCCGGACTCGGCCCGCACCCAGGCCCGGGTCACCTCCAGCTGCGCGAGCAGCTCGGCACGCACGGTGTCCGGCTCGTGCCGCCCCGCCTCGTTCACCCACGCAGCGGCCGCCGGTGGATCCCCGCGTTCGAGGGCCACCTCCGCGAGCAGCACGAGCGTGGTCACCAGGAGTTGTGGCTCGCCCATCCGTCGGTAGGTCGCGAGCGCGAGGCAGAGCGCTGCCTCGGCCGTCGCCAGGTCCCCGAGGTTCACGAGCGCCTTGGCCCGGATCGCGTGCGCGTTGGCCACCAGGGGAGTGTTCGCGCCGATGGCGTCGAACGGGCGTTCGCAGTGGTCGATGGCGTCGAGCCGTGGGCTGGGCCTCCAGGATCCCGACCAGCGCGCCCTCGGACCACCGCGGCGATGCGGTCCACGATGATGCTCCGCGACTGCGTCCCGACAAAATACGTACGTACGTACAAGGGGCAGAAAATGGATGCGGAACCGGCTTCGAAGGTGTACCCCCGATAGGAATCGAACCTACGGCCTACTGATTAGGAACGTCAGAAACGGACTATATCGAAGGTAAAAACTATGGTTTAAATGTACCCACAACGCGCAGGTACGGGGTAGGTACGTTGACGTGTCAAGCCATCCTACTGCCTAGAAAACAGTTCGCGGCGGCCGACTGACGGGAAATCAGTCGCCCGGTTTCGGCCGACGAAGGGCATACAGTAGCCCGATCTGATCGGGGGTAGGAACCGTGTACCTACATCCGTCAGGAGCTGGTGGCGTCCCGAGCGGGACCGCCAGCTACGTCCCGGCAGTCACGACCTGGGCATCGATCCGGACCCTCACCGCCTCAGCGGGACTTCGCAAGGATCGAACGAGCGTCGATCAGCTGTGTCCCATCCTGGCGCCCAGCTCCATCGTCGGGTCGAGCAGGTCCTCCTCCAGAAGCTCTGAGACCGCGCCCACCTCTCGCTCGGGTTCGCGCGCCATTACCGCGACGAACCCCTCGACCTGGGGCTGCGGAGAAGCGGACGGAGGCTGCGCGCACCACGAGTCGGTCAACGCGGCATCCACTCTCCGGCCGGGTAGTGGGTGTCGCAGACGCCGTCCTCGGGTCGACCCGAGAAATTTGCCTCGACGTGTGACACGATGGCGCGTCGCGACACTTGATGGTATCCAGACCATCGTTGACCGGAGGGCAGGTGGAACGACACATCCTGGACGTGAACGAGAGCACCTTCGGCTCCTCCGAAGGGCCAGACGCGCTCACAGCCTGGTTTGGCACCGTTGAGCGCGACCAGAAGACGTTGCTGATCTGGCTCCATGGCGGGCTGGTGGGAAGGCAGCAGGGGATCGATCTCGCCGACCGGGTCGGCACGGTCTTGCTCGACGACGCCGTTGCGGCCCTGTTCGTCGTCTGGCGCTCATCTCTCGGCGAGACCCTGTCGAAGGACCTCGACGACGTGCTGCGGTCGCGCCTGTTCGAGCGGCTCCGCGGCCTCGCCAGCCGCGCCCACCAGCGACGGAACACCCGCGCCCGGATGCCCGCCGGAGCCGAGCAGGCTGCGATCGAGGCCGACATTCGCTCCGACCCCGAGCTGGAGCCGCTGCTGCGTCAGCCGTCGGCGGACTCGCAAGCGGCACCGGTGAGCCGCGTGCGCGCGATCGGCCCCGGGTGGGTCGCCCGCCTCGCTCGGGCGGTGATCGAGGTGGTCTTCGCCGTCGTCGAGAGGACCCGCAGCGAGCCGTCCCGTCCGTTGGGCGCCACGCTCGTCGAAGAGCTCCTTCGGACGCTGTACGTCGACCTCGTCGGCGCCGAGATCTGGGCCCAGATGAAGAACGACACCGCGGAGGCCTGCGCACCCGGTGCACCCATGGACCGATTGTTGGACGAGATCGCCGAGTGGTGGAAGGCGGACGAGTCCCGTCGCGTGGTGTTGGTGGGCCACAGCGCGGGAGCGGTCTTCGTTTGCCACGTGTTGCAGGCAGCGGCCCGAAAGCCGCTCCCGGCAGGCCTCGCGTTCGAGGTTGTCTGGCTCGCAGCGGCAGCCACGTTCGAGCTGTTCGCGGACACGCTGCGGATGCCGGGGGTCGTCGATCGGGTACGTCGGATGCGAACGTTCGGCCTCTCCGACGCACTCGAGCGCGGCTACTTCGAGGTCCCGCTGTATCCCGCGTCGCTACTGTACCTCGTGTCAGGGCTGTTCGAGGCCCAGACAGACATGCCGCTCGTCGGGATGGAGCGCTATTGGGACCGCGAGCAGTATCCGGACCTCGGTTGGCCCCACCTGGACCAAGTCCGCGACTGGGCTGCCGACACCGGGACCCAGGCGTTCTGGTCGCGCGGTCCGGGGCTCGACGGCGCGGCGGGGACGCTGTCCGGAGCGACCCGTCACGGATGGTTCGGCGAAGATCCGGAGACCCTCGAGACGATCCGGTTCCTGGCCCGAGACGCGGACTGGCGTGACGACGGGAGGGCCCGCAGGCCCGTCGGCGCGGCGGAGGCCTGGCAGACGGCCCCCTCGAGCCGGCCAGTCGAGCGTCGCGCCGCCACTGCTGCAAGCGGGACGGGCGCGTTCCGTGCCGCGGTGACCCAGGTGGATCTGACCCCTGAGCTGTTCCGCTCGAACACCGGCTACGGCGCCACCCAGGCGCGCAGGGCACGCGGTTGGTACGGGCGACTCCGCGCGACGCTCGCGCTGCTGGAAGCGCCGGGTGGAGAGCGGGTCCTGCTGGCCGCGACCGATCTGCACGTGGGCAGCCGGTTCCTCGCCGAGGCGCTCGGCAGGCAGCTGGCGTCCATCGGCGTGACCGTCGATCGGGTGTTCCTTGGCGCCACCCACACCCACTCCGGCCCGGCGGGTCTGTATGGGGTGCCGTTCTACGACTGGATCGCCGGGGAAGTGGTCACCGGCCTGTTCGAAGGCTTCGACGTGAACGGCACTCTGGCGCTCGTGGACGCGATGGAGGCCGCCGCTCGGACCCTCCCGGCGAGGCTGGTCCCGGCGTGGATCGGGTACGGAGAAGGGAAGGGATGGGGCAACCTATGGAACCGGAGCCTCGTCCCGTTCATCGCGAACGATGTCGAGCCGTGGACGGTGCGCGACCGGTTCCCCAAGCAGGTCGCCACCTGGGCCGGCCAGGCTTGGAACGCCGACGAAGCGCAGGTGACGGCCCTCGAAGCGGCATATCCGGGCCGCGGGGCCGTCGATCCGCGGTTGCGCGTCCTGTGGCTGCTGCAGAAGGCGGACGGGGCGCCGTTGGGCGGCTTCGGCTGGTTGCCGGCGACCCCGACCCTGATCCCCTACGCTGCTGCGCTGTTCTCGTCGGACGTTGCCGGAGCCGCAGCCCGCGAGGTTGAGCGGATCCGGGACGTCCCTTTCGGGATCTTCGGCGGGGCGCTCGGTGACACGAACCCGGTCCCGAAGGACGTCTCCCTCGCGGTCCTCCGGGAGGAGCGCGACCAGAACGGCCGCACGGACGACGAGCATCGGCGCGGGGTCACCGAGATCGTCCGACGGATCGGACGGGAGCTCGCGTCGGGGTACGATGCCGGGATCACGAGCGCGGTGGCCGCGGCCCATGCTCCGGCTCACCTGACGGTCCGGTTCACCGAGCCGGTCGTGCCTGGGAAGGCGGTCGCCGTAACGGTCCCCTCGCACCTCGGCCCGGGGCCCGTGGAGGGCATGGACCGGGTCGCGACGACCTGGTTGCCCGGCGAGTCCGTGACGGTCGCGTCCGAGCTGAACCGCGATCCGGACGACGACAAGGCCGAGCGCTCCGATCGGACCACCGGACCCTGGCTCCAGGCCATCGACTGGGCCGATCCCCACGGGCCCAAGCTTCCTCACGCCAACGTGAACATTGGCCCCATCTCGCTGAAGATCCAGTTCAAGCTACTGGAGGCGATCACGGGACTCGGGAAGATCGGCTTCGACCCGTGGGCGCCGCTGCGGATCGTGTCGATCGGAGACGACGTACACCTGGTCGGCGTCCCGGTGGAGCCGAGCGTCCGCTGGGCCCGCGAGCTCGAGGACGCGCTCTCCGGGATGGGCGGGCAGCGGCTCGTGACGGCGAACTGCGGGGGCTACCTCGGGTATGCGTCGACCCTCGCGGAGTATGTCGTCCAGGACTACGAGGGCTCCAGCGTCTACTGGGGACGCGCCTTTTCGTCGCTGCTCCGCACCGAGCTGGTCGCGCTCTCCCAGAACGGGGAGACCCCGCCGCCCACCGGCAAGGCGTGGTTCGTTCGGACCGAGGTGGCGCTCGAGGACCAGGAGCCAGCAGACGACACTCGCGATGCGTTACCGACGGCCCCGTTCTTCCGTCGGGTGAGACCGGTGACCACCCTCGCGGACGCGGGCGACACCCACTTCCTCGGCTCGTTCAAGCCGACCGAGCGCCCTCACAGACGTCGGGGACAGACTCGAGGAACACCGCTTCCCGGCGCGACCGCGCTCGTGTCGCTCCAGGTCCGCGAGCCCGGCGGACCGTGGAGGTCGCTCGGATGGGATGACCGGACGGGCGAGATCGCCTTGTGGTTCGACCGAAACCGGTGGCGGATCAGCGTTCAGGTCCCATCGGCCCTCGTCGCCGGCAAGGAGGTCCGGTTCCGGATCCGAGATCCCCAGATGCAGCCCGCTGACCCCGACGATCCGCGCCTCGTCGCGGCCGGGAGCTGATTTGCAGCAGGGACGGAGCCCGGCAGACCGCGCAGCCGAAGACGCTGTGGAAGCGCTGATCGTCGCCGTCCGCGCAGATCCGACGCGCTCCGCCGAGCTCGCCGAGCTCGGGGATCGGCTGGTGAACGACGGGCGATGGGGTGCCGCCCACCTCGCGTTCTCGGCGGGCGCGGAGCTCGCGTCTGCTCCGCCCGATCTGGGGCTCCCTCGCCAAGTCTCCGTGCGGATCTCGTTTCCCGTGGGGGACGACGAGGCCGTACTGCCAGCGCGGTTCCTGCTCGGCGTTGGCCAGACCTGGCTCGCGTTCGGTCAGCACGGACAGGCGGAGGCCGCGTTCGAAGCAGCTCGGACGGCGGCGCCGGGCTCGGCGTGGGTCCGGTCCGCTGCGGCCCTCGGACTCGCTCTGGTCGCCCTGGAGGACAGCCCGGACGGGACCCGGGAGATCGCGGAGCTGCTCGCCGTCGCGGTCGCGGGGCCGCCGGCCTCTGCGGTCGTCCGCCGCGCCGAGGTCGTACAGTGGGGTTTGTGGGCGCGCGGTTCGGACCTCGAGCGCGCGGCCGACGGTTGGGAACGGCTCCGAGAGCGGGTCGCCGCTTGTGACCGGGGTTCGACCGAGCGACGGCTGACCCTCCTCGTCTGGGCGACGGCCTCGTCGTTCCTGGCGCGGACCGTCGCTGCGGAAGCAACAGCTGAGCAACCGGTCGATCCGGTCGCGATGCGGGTGCGCGCGCGGGCGCTCCTCGCCACCGACGACCCGGACGGCGCGGTGGACGCACTGGAGTCGGGCCTCGTGCGCATCGGGGAGATCGCGATCTCCAACCGCGACACCGCATCGCGGGTGGCGATGGCGGGGACGGCTGCGACCCTGCGGCGAGACCTGGTCCACCTCTGCCTGTCGCGCGGAGACGTTCGAGGAGCGCTGTCGGCCGCGGAGGACGTTCGCGGCGCCGTGACGGTCTCGCGCCTCTTCGGCCCCGGCGGCGACCCGGACCGCCTCGAGAGGCCGCGCATCGTCTACCTGGTGTCCGGTCGGGAGACCGTGATGTTCGGCGTCCCGGTCGGGGGCGAGCCCGTGGTCCGCATCGTGCCGATCGGCGCGCGGGCCTGGGCGACCCGGGTCCGCGTCGTCGCCGACGATCTGGGCTTGCCCGGCCTCGTGCGCGCGCGAGGACTCCCGGCCGAGGAGGCGGATCGCCCTGCAACGGACCCGACGCAGGGGCTGCGCGAGCTCTGGGACCTGCTCCTCGCCCCGTTCGAGGCCCTGCTCGGTGACCGACCGCTCCTGCTCGCCCCGGACGGCCCGTTGTGGAACGTCCCGTTCGCGGCGCTGCTCGGTCCGGACGGCCGCTCCCTCGTCGAGCGCGTGCCGTTCTGGCTCTCGCCGTCTCCGCTGCTGGCGGCGCTCCAGCTCGCGCGACCTCGGGCGAACGGCAAGCCACGGATGCTCGGGGTGGTCGACCCAGCAATGCCCCTGTTCGACGGCGAGGCCCTCCCGGAGCTGCCGGGCGCCGCCAGCGAAGGGAAGGGCCTCCATGCTCGGTTCCCGACGTCCACCGTGCTGACGGGTCGGGAGGCGACTCGCTCCGCGCTGGAAGCAGCGCTCGGCGGCTCGTCCCCTCCGACGGTCCTTCACCTGGCCACCCATGGCTGGTTCGACCGGGTCAGCTCGACCGAGGGTTTCCTGGCGCTCGCGCCCGACGACCATCACAGCGGACGCTGGACCGCCGAGGAGATCCTGGGACGTCCCCCCGGTGGACGCGGGCCCCGACTCGACCTCGAACTCGCGGTCTTGTCGGCATGTCAGACAGCGTTGGGGCTCACGCCACCGGAGGGTGCGGTGAGTCTCGCGCACGCGTTCCTCGGCGCTGGTGTGCGCTCCGTCGTGGGGACGTTGTGGCGCGTGGACGACACGTCGGCGGCAGAGTGGGTGACCGCGTTCTACCGGTCCTGGGTGACCCACCGCTCCCCGGCGGACGCGGCGCGCGATGCGGCGCTGGCCGTGCGGACCCGGTGGCCGGATCCCGTCCATTGGGCACCGTTCGTCGTGATGGGCGCGGGGCTCGCCCCTGGAACACTCCGCCCGACGGGTCCTGGCCAGCGTGGGCGCAGGACCATCGTTCGCCGCGCCCGGACGACTGCGCAGGCCTCTTAACCGACATCTTTCTGGAGGACGGATGAGCAGGAAACCGTGGGGGACGTACATCTACCTGGCCGGTGACAACAGCCTGGCCGACGCAGCGCTGGTGGACTTGAACGAGATGGAGGAGGTGGGCTCCGGTCCCGGGCTGGACGTCTTCGTCCAGGTGGACCGCGGGTTCGGTCCGCCGATGGCTGGCACGTTGCGGCTGCACATCGAGGCCGACACGGACCCGGCGACCGTGACGTCTCCAGTGCTCGCCAACCTCGGCCAGACGAACGCCGGCGACCCGGTGATCGTCTCGGCGTTCCTGGACGAGGCCCGCGAGAAGTACCCGGCTACGCAGGAGCTGGTGGTGTTGTGGAACCACGGGTCGGGATTCCTGGTCCCCGAAGAGATGATGCCGAACGAGCGCGGATTCCGCGGCCGGGAGAGGTCTCGGGCGAAGAAGCGTCTGAAGCGGCTGTTCTTCTCAACCGGTCCCGAGACGATCCTCGAGGCTCCGCCGGAGGTGCGCGGCATCCTGTACGACGACGGCTCCGGGGACTGTCTCGACAACGTCGAGCTCGCACGGCTCGTCGCGGACCTGCACGAGAAGGCCGGGCACAAGCTCGCGGTCCTTGGGATGGACGCGTGCCTGATGACAATGATCGAGGTCGCGGTGCAGATCCGCGATCACGTCGAGCTTCTGGTCGGGTCGGAGGAGGAGGAGCCGGGCAACGGATGGTCGTACAAGGACGTACTGGAAGCGCAGGCCGCCGGGTGTACGGCGGACGAGCTCGCGGCCGCGATCGTTGACTCCTACGTGGCCTCGTACCCGGACACCGAGCGGATCACGCAGTCCGCCATCCGGCTCGACAAGCTCGACGGGCTCGTGGCGGCGGTCGACGCGCTCGCCGGTGCGCTGTTGGCGCAGGATCCCGACGTGAGCTCCTTTGAGCTGCTCAAGGCCGTTCGGCGCTCGCCACGGTTCTACGATTCGCTGTACGTCGACCTCGGGGCGCTGGCCGTCCACCTGACCGAGGTGAGCGGCTCGCAGCCGGTGGCCACCGCGTGCGAGGCGATCCTGGCGGAGCTGGCGAACCCGGACGGTCCGATCCTGGCGCACGCAGCGAAGGGACCGAAGATGGCGGAGTGCACGGGCATCAGCATCTACCTGCCGATGCCGCGCTTGCCATCCGACCACTACGGTGAGCTCGCGTTCGCGAAGATCACGCGGTGGGGCGAGGTGCTGGACAAGGTGCTATCCGGGTTCTAACGGTTCGAGCAACGAAGTTTGGAGGTGCCTGCAAACGAGTTCATTCGTCTCCGCGAAGCCGCTCGTGCGCCTGCGGCTAGGAATGCCACCCAATCGTGCGAGCGCCGCATCCAGCCGAGGCCCCGGTGCAGGCGTGACCGGACAATGCCCGGTCGCCTCGTGCTGGCCTGCGACGCCCAAGGAGTTCCAAGTGCAGATTTCCGCCGAGATTCGCTGGTTCTGGAAGGACGAGGAGAAGGCCCTCACTGCTGCCGCGGAGGGTTGGTTCATGGAGCCACGCGACGGCATCAAGCCTGGCCGTGGGAAGGACCGCCCGGATGTTTATCTCGTAATGCCTGGGAAGGAGTGGGTCGAGCTGTATCCGGTC
>JBEBJW010000208.1:0-8668 GCA_040079715.1 Myxococcota bacterium
GTGTACCAGATCGGGACGTCCGGCGCCGGCGGCGTCGGGGCCGGAGCGCCCGGGGCGGTCGGGCGGACCGGCGACACCGACGGCTGCTGACGCCTGCGCTGGCGTCCCGGTCAGCGCGCCGCCGCGCTCCACGCCGCCAGGGCCCACCCGGCGGTGAACGTGGCGTGGGCCCCGATCCGGTCGGGGGCGCCGAACCCGCCGTCGGGCTGCTGCGACGCGAGCAGCCGATCCACCGCCGCTGCCAGCGGCTCGGGCGGGGACCCGGCGAGGACCGCGAACAGGATCTGCTCGGCGAGCAGGTCGCGGTCGAGGTCGGTCGTCGGCGGGGAGGTCCAGCCGAGGGCGCCGGTGACGAGCTCGTCGACCACCGGGTCGAGGCAGGTGTCGGCCCGCGGGACGCACCCCGCGTCGACCGCGAGATCCAGGAACCACGCGGCGTGGGTCGAGCCCCGGCCGCCCCCGTCCCGGAACGGGCCGCAGATCCAGTCGATCGTCGACCGGCGCAGCCCGTACTCCGGGCAGTACAGCACCTCGACCAGGACCTGGCTCTGGTGCACCTCGATCCCCGGCTGCCCGACGGCCCACCAGCCCGATGGGTCCTCGTCGAGCCGGGCCGTGGGCACGACCAGCCGGCGACGCGGGTCTCCCGGGCGGACCACGTCGGGACCGAAGCCCGCGCGCAGCCGATCGAGCGTCCGCGACCGGTAGATTCCGGCGATCCCGCCGGTGCAAAGCGCCACGTCGAGGTTCTGGTCGACCCCGGGGTCGGCTGCGTTCCGGGCGATCACCGGGACCGCGCGGACCACCGCCTCCCGGGCGGCCTCGACCCGGGCGCACCCGGGCGCGCAGGCCCACGGCGCGTCGAGCGGCTGCCGCGGGTCCGAACCGCACCCGAGCCACGCCCACAGCCACCCGGCCATCGCCGCACCGATCACCGGGTCACCGGAGGCCGGCGCTCGGGCGGACCTCGACCGGGCCGGTGGCGCCGCCGAGGGCGTCCGCCAGCGGCACGAGCTGGCTCGCCGCGGCCAGCACCACCACCGCGCCCGGCTCGACCGCGACCGCGAGCAGGCCGTCGAGCGACAGCCCGTCGCCGGCGAGGTCGACGATCTGGCCCGCCTGGACCGCCGGCGAGCCGTCGACCGGGACCGCCACCGCGAACAACCCGCACGGGATCATCGCGTGGATCCCCACCGGGGCGTCGTCGCCGGGGGTCGCGAGCCGCTCGGGCCGCACGACCTCGCCGGGGTAGATCCGGTCGAACGGGACCCGCCCGACCACGTCGCCGATCGGCAGACCCGGGCCCTTCGGCGCCGGCAGCGCGGCCACGTCCGCCCCGTCGATCGGCACCCCGGGCGTGAGCGGCCGGACCGCGACCGCCACCGTCGGGCCGGTCTTCCCGAACGACACCGGCACCGCCGGCGGTGGCTCGGTCGGCTCGGCGCAGCCGGTCACGTCGTCCCAACCGCGCTGAGCGGCGATCGCCGGGGCGCTCGGCGCGTCGGCGTCGGCGTCGTCTCCCCGGACCGTGACCACCAGCGCGTCCGGCTCCACGTCGACCACCCGACCGGACAGCAGCACCCCGCGGTCCTCGCCGGTGCCGTCGAACAGGTCGACCCACGCCCCGACGGTGATCGCGGTGGTCGACCACGGCGGGACCGGCGCCCGGACCACCCGCGCCCCGCCGCAGCCCGCCTCGCCGAGGCGCTCGGCCCGGACGACCTCGCCGGCGAGGATCCGGTCGCACACGGACCGCCCGAGCGCGGCTTCGACCGGGACGATCGACCCGCCGTCGCCGACGGTCGGAGCTGGCCCGGGCTCCACGTCGTCGGCGCCGATCACCTCGGCGGACCCGAGGTCCCGCGTCGCCACCGCCCCGACCGCGCTCGGCCCCGCGCCGGTCGACGACCCGTGCGGGCACCCGATCAGCGCGAACCCGAGCCACCCCGCCATCCATCCGCGCGCGATCACGGTCCGAGCATCCGGACCAGGGTCGCCTCGTCGATCACCGGCACTCCGAGCTCCTGGGCCTTGGTCAGCTTGCTGCCGGCCTTCTCCCCCGCGACGACGAAGCTCGTCTTCTTCGACACCGACCCGGACACCTTCCCGCCCGCCCCGACGATCTTCGCCTCGGCGTCCGCCCGCTCCATCGACGGCAGCGTCCCGGTGATCACGAACGTCATCCCGGCGAACAGCGTGGACGTCGCGGTCGGCTCGGCCTTGACCACCGCCGGGAACTGGACCCCGAGCGCGCGGAGGGCGGCGATCTCGGCCTGGTACCGTGGATCCGAGAAGAATTTCCGGACCGCGGCGGCGACGATCCCGCCGATCCCGTGGACCGCGAGCAGCTCCTCCTCGGACGCCGCGATCAGGGCGTCGATCGTGCCGAACTGGTTGGCGAGGTCCCGGGCGGTCGCCTCGCCGACGGTCGGGATCCCGAGGGCGACCACGCACCGCTCGAGCGGCCGCCCCTTCGACGTCTCGAGCGCGGCGAGCAGGTTGTCTGCGCTCTTGGCACCCATCCGCTCGAGCGAGGTGAGCTGGCCCCGGGTCAGCCGGTACAGGTCGGACACCCGGGTGACGAGGCCGCGGTCGACGAGCTGATCGATCAGCTTCGATCCGAGCCCGTCGACGTCCATCGAGCCCCGCGACGCGAAGTGGCGGATCCCCGCCCGGACCTGGGCCGGGCACGACAGCTGGTTGCCGCACCGGATCACGGCCAGCTCGGGGTCGCGGGCCAGCTCGGTCCCGCACACCGGACACGCGGTGGGGAACGTGACCGGCGGCCGCGCGGCGTGGCCGTCGTCGATCACCGGGCGGACCACCCGCGGGATCACGTCGCCCGCCCGCTCCACCACGACGTCGTCTCCGATCCGGAGGTCGAGGACCCGCACCTGGTCTTCGTTGTGGAGGGTCGCTCGGCTGACGGTGACCCCGCCGACCCGCACCGGCGCGAGGTTCGCGACCGGGGTGATCGCGCCGGTGCGCCCGACCTGGAACGTCACCGTCTCGAGCTTGGTGGTGACCTGCGGCGGCGGGTACTTGTACGCGATCGCCCACCGCGGCGACCGGGTGACGAACCCGAGGAGCTCCTGCAGGCCGCGATCGTCGACCTTGACCACCGCGCCGTCGATCTCGTACGGCAGATCGTGGCGGCGCCCGCCGAGGTCCGCGATCGCCTCGATCACCGCCTCGATCCCGTCGACCACCTTGTTCAGCGCGTTCACCGGCAGGCCCCACGACGCGATCCGGGCGAGCTGCTCGTGGTGCGAGTCGGCCTCCTCGACCCCCTCGACCAGGCCGTGGGAGTGGGCGAAGAACGTCAGCGGGCGCTCGGCGGCGACCGACGGGTCGAGCTGGCGGATCGTGCCGGCGACCGAGTTCCGCGGGTTCTCGAACGGGCGCTCCCCGCGCGCCACCCGGTCGGCGTTGAGCTGCTCGAACCCGGCGAGCGGGAACAGGACCTCACCGCGGATCGACAGCCAGGTGGGCAGATCGTCGCCCTTCAGCCGCGCGGGGACGTTGCGGATCGTGCGGACGTTGTGGAGCACGTCCTCGCCGGTCTGGCCGTCGCCGCGGGTGCCCGCCCCGACGAGGCGGCCGTTCTCGTACACGAGCTCGAGCGCGAGGCCGTCGAGCTTCGGCTCGACCACGTACCGGAGGGTCTCGGGGGCGGCGTCGGCGAGCAGGCGGCGCACCCGGGCGTCGAACTCGTTCAGCTCCTGGTCGGTGAACGCGTTCGCCAGCGACAGCATCGGGATCCGGTGCGGGAACGGGACCAGCCCTTCGACCGGGGCCCCGCCGACCCGCCGGGTGGGCGAGTCCGCGCGGACCAGCGACGGGAATCGCTCCTCGAGCAGCTCGAGCTCGCGGTACAGCAGGTCGTACGTGCGGTCGTCGATCTGCGGCGCGTCGAGCTCGTAGTACTGGCGCGCGTGGTGGTTCAGCTCGTCGACGAGCTGGCCGAGCCGCGCGCGGGCCTGCGCCTCGTCGAGCTCCGCGACCCGGGTGGTGAGCGCGCCGGGATCCACGACGGACATCGAATCCTCCGGAGGGTCGCCCCGCATAACCGCTCCACCCGGCGCGGACGGGGCGATCGTCCGGCGAGCGGTGAACGGGACCGAACCGGCGCTGGACGAGCCCGGCGTGCGGGCTGGCGTGGGCGTCGGGTCACGGCGGGGTCCCCCGGGCGGACCCGACGTGGTCGAGGTCGCTCGATCGCCGATTGGCACGACGCGGTCGAGCGCCGGGGCCCCGATGGCCGTCGCGCGACCGCCTCGGCGGGTTAACCGGGCGGATGATCGCGTTCTCCAACGTCACCCGCCAGCACGGGCCGCAGGTCCTGTTCGTCGACGCCTCGTTCCAGATCGACCCCGGCGAGAAGGTCGGCCTGGTCGGTCCGAACGGCGCCGGGAAGACCACCGTGTTCCGCCTGATCGAGGGCGAAGAGAACCCCGACGAGGGCTCGATCGAACGCCCGAAGCGCCTGACGGTCGGGCTGTTCCGGCAGGACGTCGGCGACTGGCGCGGCGCGACCGTGCTCGCCCACACCGTCGACGCCGCGGGCGAGGTCGCGGCGCTCGGTCGGGAGCTGGTGACGCTCGAGGGGCGGCTCGGGGACGTCGACGCGCCCGACTACGACCGGGTGCTCGATCGGTACGGCGAGGTCCAGGACCGGTTCGCGACCCTCGGCGGCTACGATCTCGAGGCCCGGGCCGCTGCGTTGTTGGCGGCGCTCGGGTTGTCACCGGAGCAGATCGCGGCCGACATCGGCGAGCTGTCCGGTGGGTGGAAGATGCGGGTGGCGCTCGCCCGGATCCTGCTCCAGCGGCCGGACGTGATGCTGCTCGACGAGCCCACCAACCACCTCGACATCGAGTCGATCCTGTGGCTCGAGGGGTTCCTCCGGGCGTACCCGGGGACCGTGGTGATGACCTGCCACGACCGCGACGTGCTGAACCGGGTGGTGCACCGGGTGCTCGAGATCGACGGCGGCAAGATCCGCAGCTACTCCGGTGACTACGACTTCTACGAGCGTCAACGCGCCCTCGACGCCACCCGCCGCGAGGCCGAGTACACCCGACAGCAGGCGATGCTCGCGAAGGAGATCCGGTTCATCGAGCGGTTCAAGGCTCAGCCGTCCAAGGCGTCGGCGGTGCAGAGCCGGGCGAAGAAGATCGACAAGATCGAGCGGGTCGAGCCGCCGAAGCGCCTGATCGAGCGCGACTTCGCGTTCCGGAAGTGCAACCGGTCGGGCGACGAGGTGGTCAAGGTCCGCGGGGTCCACAAGGCCTACGGTGACCTGGTGGTCCACCGTGACCTCGATCTGCTGGTCCGCCGCGGCGAGCGGTGGGCGGTGATGGGCGAGAACGGCGCCGGCAAGTCGACCCTGCTCCGGATGATCGCCGGAGCGACCCGCCCGGACGCAGGCGCGGTCGAGCTCGGGTCGAACGTCGAGCTCGCGTACTTCGCCCAGCACCACGCCGAGAACCTGACCGGCGACGACTCCGTGCTCGACACGCTCCAGGCCGCGTACCCGACCGCCGGGATCGGCACCCTGCGGCAGGTGCTCGGTGGGTTCTCGTTCGGCGAGGACGACGTCGACAAGGCGGTGTCGATCCTGTCGGGCGGCGAGAAGACCCGGCTGGTGCTCGCGAAGCTGTTGTTCGCGGCACCGAACCTGCTGGTGTTGGACGAGCCGACCAACCACTTGGATCTGGTGACCAAGAAGGCGCTGATCCGAGCGCTGCAGAAGTACGAGGGCACCCTGGTGTTCGTCAGTCACGATCGGACCTTCCTGCGGGAGCTCGCCAACCGGGTGCTGGAGCTGGTTCCCGGGGATCCCCGGCTGTACCCGGGCAGCTACGCCGAGTACGTCCAGGCGAGCGGCCACGAGGCGCCGGGGATGCGGGCGACCTGAGCGCGTCGTCGGGCCGGGCGCGTTCAGCGGGCCGGCACCACCCGCACCACCCGGTCGGCGACCTCGAGCGCGAACCCGTTCGCCTCGAACATCGAGACGGCGGCGCTCCATTCGTCGTCCTTCGTCAGCGGGCCCTCGACGCCGACCACCTGGACCCGGATCGCCCGGAGCGCCTCCGAACTCGGCACCCGGAACGACTTGTCGTGGTGCGCGGCGAGGTACTCGACCACCTCGGCGAGGTTCGTGACCTCGGCGAACACCCGCGGGACGTGCGGCCCCTCCGGAGCGACCTCTGGGGCGTCCTTCGGAGTGTCGTTCGGAGTGTCGTTCGGAGCGTCCTTCGGGCCGTCCTCCGCCGACGCCCCCGCGACCAACCACGCGCCCACCAGCCAGTTCGTCATCGCAGACCTCCTGGGCGGTGAAAAGCAAGACCCGTGCCGGTTCGTCGATCCGCCCGGGGCGCACCCCGTCGGACCGTCCGGCCGCGGTGCGCGACACCGGGTCACTCCCCGGCGGTCGGCGGCGTCGGAGCGAGACAGATCGTCAACTCCAGCGCCGGGTTCCGGCGGGGGCGACCCGGCGGGGTGACGCGGCGCCGTCCCGGGGATATCGGCAACTCCTTCCGGAGGTCCCCGTGTACGAGTTCCTGACCCGCCTCGGCATCGCCCCCGTCAACCCGGGCGCCGCCACCACGTCCGGGTTCCTCGACACCACCGGGGACCTGCTCGAGGTCCGCAGCCCGGTCAACGGCGAGATCATCGCCAGCGTGCGGATGGCCACCGTCGCCGAGTACGAGACGGTGGTGGCCGAGGCTGCCCGGGTGTTCGAGCGGTGGCGCCTGTTCCCCGCGCCGAAGCGCGGCGAGATCCTGCGCGAGGTCGGCGACGCGCTCCGCGCCCACAAGGACGACCTCGGCCAGCTGATCTCGCTCGAGGTCGGCAAGATCCTGTCCGAAGGCAAGGGCGAGGTGCAGGAGTCGGTCGACATGGCCGACCTGTGCGTCGGGATGGCCCGCCAGCTGTACGGCCTGTCGATGCACAGCGAGCGACCCGGCCATCGGATGTACGAGCAGTGGCACCCGCTCGGGGTCGTGGGCGTGATCACCGCGTTCAACTTCCCGAACGCGGTGTGGGCCTGGAACGCGATGGTCGGCGCGGCCGCCGGTGACACCATCGTGTGGAAGCCGTCGTGGAAGGCGCCGCTCACCGCGATCGCCACCCACAAGATCTGCGACGCCGTGTTCCAGAAGCACGGATGGGGCGGCGTGTTCAACCTGGTGATCGGCGCCGACAAGACCGTCGGCGAGACCATGATCCGCGATCACCGGATCCCGCTGGTGTCCGCCACCGGCTCGGTCCGGATGGGCAAGCACGTCGGCCAGGTCGTCGCCGAGCGCCTCGGCCGGACCCTGCTCGAGCTGGGCGGCAACAACGCGATCATCGTCAACGCCGACGCAGACCTCGATCTCGCGCTCCGCGGCGTGGTGTTCGCCGCGTGCGGGACCGCCGGCCAGCGGTGCACCACCACCCGCCGGCTGTTCCTGCACCGGTCGATCGCCGATCGGTTCGTCGACCGCCTGAAGAAGGCGTACGCCACCATCCCGATCGGCAACCCGCTCGACGCCGGCACGCTGATGGGCCCGCTGATCGACGCCCAGGCGGTCGAGGCGTACGAGAAGGCGATCTCCGCCGCCAAGGTCCAGGGCGGCAAGGTGCTCGCCGGCGGCAACCGGATCGACCGGCCCGGGTACTACGTCCAGCCGACGCTGATCGAAGCCCGCGCGGACATGCCGATCTGCAAGGATGAGACGTTCGCCCCGATCCTGTACGTGACGACGTTCGACGACCTCGCCGACGCGATCCGGTGGCAGAACGACGTGCCGCAGGGCCTGTCGTCCGCGATGTTCACCGACTCGTTCCGGGCGGCCGAGACGTTCCTGTCGGCGGCCGGGTCCGACTGCGGGATCGCGAACATCAACATCGGAACGTCGGGGGCCGAGATCGGCGGCGCGTTCGGCGGCGAGAAGGAGACGGGCGGCGGTCGCGAGGCCGGATCCGACTCGTGGAAGGCGTACATGCGCCGGCAGACCTGCACCCTGAACTGGAGCAAGGATCTGCCGCTGGCGCAGGGCGTGAAGTTCGACGTGTAGCGAGTGGCCCGCCGCCGAGCTGGCGGGTCAGCCCTTCTTGCCCTTCGGCTTCGGCTTCGGGCCCGACGTGGCGGGCGCGGCCGTCGCGGCGGACGCCGGCTTCGCGGTCGCCGCTGGCGCTGCGCCGCTGGTGGTCCCGGCCGAACGGGTCGCCTCGAGCTCGGACACGCCCGCGGTCGCCGCTTCGGCGGTGGCCTCGGCGGACGTCGCCTTCTGCATCGCCTGGTGAGCGAGGTTCTTGACCTGCTCGAGCTCCTGGCGCAGCTGGACGATCTGGGCCGACGCCGCCTGGATCGCCCCCATCGCCATCGACACCTTCTTCTTGAGCTGAGCGTTCTCCTCGACCAGCGCGTCGAGGCCGGTCGGAGCCGCCGCGTCGTGGGTGGCGACCTCCTTGCGGAGCGCGTCGATCGCCTCGGCGTTGTCGCGCCGGACGCCGTCGATCCACTCCCGCATCCGGTCCTCGACCGGCTTGAACACGATCGACGACACCAATCGACGCACCGCCACTCGCACCTCCGCAACCGGTCCGTAATGGCTCCGGTCGAGCCGTGCTAGAGAGCGCCGATGGCCACCCTCCGCCCCAAGACCACCGTCTC
>JBEBJW010000209.1:0-8616 GCA_040079715.1 Myxococcota bacterium
CGGGCGGTCCCAGCAGGCGATCCAGGGCCGCCGGCTCGACGATCGCGGCCTCCGGCATCCCGTCGACCCGATCCGGGGCCACGAGGTACGGCAGCGCGTGATCGTGGGCGAACGACTCGAGCGACGGGCCCGGCGCCCGATCCCCGAGGGTCCGCATCGTCTGCGCGACCTCGACCGCAGGGGGCCGGGCGTCGGCGTCGAACGCCACCCTCCGCAGCAGCAGCGACCGGAGGGTCCGATCGTCCTGGGGCGAGCGCATCCCGAGGTCCGGGATCCCGGCGACGACCTCGGCGAGGTGCCGATCGTGCGCCGGGTTCTCGTCGCGGACCCGCTGGAGCCACCGCCCGGACAGCACCTCGATCCCGACGAGTCCGAGCGCGTACACGTCGGAGCCCGGACCGCCCCGCTTGCCCTGGCGGCGACCGGGGGACAGGTACCGCCCGAGGCCGGCTTTCACCGCGGTCGCGCGGCCGTCACGCCCGCCGAGCGAGCTCAGGCCGGACCCGAAGTCGAGCAGCTTCACCTCGCCGTCGCGCGAGATCATCAGGTTCGACGGCTTCACGTCGCGGTGGAGCACGCCGAGGGCGTCGTCGGAGCCCCAGCCGGTCCGGTTCAGCGCCGCGTCGAGCGCCACCGCGGCCGACCGCACGAGTTCGCACACCACCCGGGCCGGGATCGCGGTGTCGGTCTCGCGCAGGACCTCGATCCAATCGAGCAGATCGACCCCCTCGATCCACGGCGACAGCAGGGCGGGCCGCCCGTCGACCAGCGCGAGCTCGGTCGCGGCGACGAGGTGCCGGTGCCCGAGCGCCGCGAGGCTCCGCCCGACCGCGCGGAGGTGGCCGAGCTGCTCCACGTCGCGCGCCCGCCGGTGGTGCAACACCTTGACCGCGACCAGGCGGGTCCCGTCGGCCCCGTCGCGCTCGGCGGCGAACAGCGCGGACAGCGGCCCCTCGGACACTCCGCGGAGCACGGTCAGCCGATCCGGGCGGGCGATCGAGGTGTTCACGGCTCCCCTCCGCGCGGGTCGGGTGGTCCCGGGAGCGTACCTCGCCGGTCCCGCGCGCGCCGTTCCGGAGGTCGCGGTTGATCGGCGGTCCCGCGGCGCGATATCACTGCGCGTTCGCGCGGCGGATCGCCGTCGGGTGGGGGAGTACCAATGGTCACGAGCGCAGCGGTCACGAGCGCAGCGGGCGATCGCGCCGCGCGGTGGCGCCTACCTGGCCGGCTCGCGGCGCTGGGGATCCCCGTCGCGCTCGTGCTGGCGATCGGCCTCGGGTGCAGCGGGCTGATCGGGGGCGCCGACGATCAGGTCCTGGTCGCTCCCGCCGAGGCGCTGCTCGCGTCGGGGGATCTCCCGGGCGCGTCGGCCGAATACCAGAAGCTGTACGCCGAGCACCCCGAGTCGGTGCCGATCGCCGTCGGGTACGCGTACGTCCAGCTCCTCGGCGGCGACATCGTCGGCGCGGACACCACCCTCGCGACGATCGAGCCCACCGCCGGCGACAAGGCCGGGGAGATCCGGCTCCGGCGCGCGCTGGTCGCGCTCGACGCGAAGGACTTCGACCGGGTCGAGATGCTCGGCGAGGCGAGCGGGCTGCCCGAGGGCAAGCTGCTCGCCGCGGAGGTCCACCTGGTCGACCTCGAGTCCGACAAGGCGGTGGCCCTGCTGAAGGAGGTCGCGCCGTCCGGCGGGGTCGTCGGCGAGACCGCCACCACCTACCTGTCGCTGATCGAGAGCACCGACCAGCACAAGGCGTCGCTCGCCGAGGCCAGCGCGCTGTGGGCGCTCGGCGACCGGTCCGGCGCGTGCGAGGCGGTGAAGGAGTCGCTCAAGGCCCTGGCCGAGGACGATCCCGACAAGGACACGCTCCTGCTGCTGTGGGCCGGCCGCGCGGTGTCGTCCGGGCGGCCGGAGATCGCGAAGGACCTGCTCGAGGACCTGTTCCCGCCGCCGGGCCAGCAGTGGCGGTACCACGCCACGCTCGCGATGGTCGCGCTGGCGGAGGGAGATTCGACCGGCGCGCTCGCGAAGTTCGCGGCGTTGAAGGAAGATCCCGCGACGCCGGCCGACGGGCTCGCCGACGCGCTCGCCACCGCGTGTACCCTGACCAAGGACGTGGCGGTCGCGGAGAAGCTGGTGGAAGGCCTGAACACCGCCGGAGCGGCCCGGTGCATGTCGACCCTCGGGGCGGCGGGGGCGGCCGAGCGTGCGCCGAGCGGCCCGTTGCAGTCGTTCCTCGGAGCGCAGTGACTGGACCGATCCCGAGCGCGATGCCCCACTCGACCGCTCGGGGCTGGTTTTGGGAATACGTTCCGGCGGTCGCGGGTCTGGCGACGGTCCGGGTGAGGAGGCGGGGATGACTTGGCTCGTGTTCGCGTGGTCGATCGTCGCTTCGGCGGCCGACGACGAGGGGATCCCGGTCACGGTTCGGGTGCTGGACGCCGCGACCGAGCTGCCGCTCCCCACCGCCGTCGTCCGGCATCCGCAGGAGCAGGATCGCCACCGGGTCAACACCGAGACCGGCACCTGGACCGGCAGCGTCCTGTACATGCCGGACGGGTCCGAGCTGTTCTTCGCGAAGGGGATGCCGCTCGAGTTCGAGGTGTCCGCCCCCGGCTACGTCAACCAGTCCGTCACGTACGTGGTGCGGCGCCGCCGGAACGAGGTGTCGGTCCGGCTCGAGAAGATGGCGATCGACATGAGCCAGGAAGACCCGGACGACATCACGATCCAGTTCGGGCGTGACAAGCCGATCGACTGACGATCGCGGGGGCGGGCAGCGGGGATGGTTCGAACCAACGGGAGGGTGTCGTGAACCGCATCGGTGGGCTGGTCGCGCTGGGCGCGTGCCTGTGGTCGACGGACGCGCTCGCAGGGGACTGGAGCTCGTTCTCGGCGGCGTTCCCGCTGTTGCCGTGCCAGGACGGCTGGATGGGGTGCGTGGTGTACGACCAGCACGTGGATCCGGAGCTCCGGCGCGACGCCGCCGGGCGCGCGATCCCGGCCGACGCGCGGATCGGCTGGTTCGACCTCACCGCCACCGCGGCGTTCTCCCCGTTCGCCGGGCTGTCGAGCTACGACGGTGACTCGGTCGCCGCCGCCGAGGCGCCCGAGCCCGATCCGGCCGCCACCCCGCCCACCGAGCCCGACGGCGGAACGGACGGCGGGCCGGACGATCGACACGACGCGGTCGCCTCCGTCGAGGACGATCGCGCCGAGCAGGCGTCGATCGCGGCCGACAACGCCGCGGCGAACGCCGAGGCGGCTCGGATGGCCCGCCAGGCCGCTCAGCGGGAGGCCGAGGAGGCCGCGGCCAAGCGCAAGGAGGCGGACGCCGCGGCCGTGAAGCAGCGCCAGCAGGAGGAGCTGGCGCGCAAGGCGGCGCTCGACGCGCAGAAGCGGGCGGCAGCGGCCGATCAGGCGCAGAAGGCGCAGCTCGACCGCGAGGCGGCGGCGGCGGCGGCGAAGGCGTCCGAGATGGAGCAGGCGCGCCAGCAGGCGGACGCGGCGGCCGAAGCCCAGCGCAAGGCGGAGGACGCCGCTCGGGTCAAGGCGGAGGCCGAGGAGAAGCGTCGGCAGGACGCCGAGCGCCAGAAGCTCGCGGCCGAGGAGGCAGCGAAGGTGGCCGCGGCGGCCAAGGAGCAGAAGGCGGCGGAGGAGCGGGCGCGGCTCGAGGCGCTGAAGGCGGCGGAGGTCGCGGCCCAGGCGAAGTCCGCCGAGGAGGCCCGGCTGAAGGCGGAGAAGGCCGCTGCCGCTTCGAACACGACCACGACCGTCGTGACGCCGGCGGTCCAGGACGCCGCGATCGCGACCGCCGCGATGGCCGACACCGGCGACTGCGCCGACCTGGTCAAGCTCGAGCCGTTCGCGTCGCTCGGGAAGCTCGAGCCGGCCACCACCGCCTGCCTCGAGACCCGCCTCGCGAACGCCCCGAAGATGACCGACAAGAAGAAGATCTCCGGGATCCTGATGGCCGACGCCTGGGCCAAGGGCGACAAGGACACCTGGGAGACGCTGATCAAGCGCCACCTCGACGAGATCGACCAGTCGGATCCCGACCTGTGCTACAAATACGCCCTCCACCTGTCGCGGCAGGGCCCGGGGCGCGCCTCCGGCGTCATCCGGTGGGCGAATGTGGCGCTCGAGAACCGGATGGTGTGGATCGGCGACACCTACACGAGCCGGGTGTACTCGCTGTACAAGGTCCGCGCGGCCGCCTCGCAGTCGCTGTGGATGCAGGCCGAGGACGAGCACAAGGCCGCCCCGACCGACGAGACCCGCCAGAAGGTCGAGCAGTACCGGAACATGACCAAGGTCAACGCCCGCGAATGGTACGAGTACGCGAAGAGCAGCGGCAAGGACGCGACCACCGCCCAGCAGCTGTGCATGTCCGCGGCCGGGACCGCCGACTACTGCGAGGCCGGCTGATGATCGCGGCCTGGCTGGTCGGCGGGTGGCTGGGGGGCTGCTCGGGCACCCCTGTGGCCGACGTGGCGCCGGTCGGGGTGATCGCCGAGGCTCCCGAGGCGCTGGTCGACGCGAGCTGGGTCGTCCGGTTCGCGCCCGAGTCGTCGCTCGGGGCCTACGCCCAGGAGCGCGGCTGGGTGTCGCTCGTGATGCGGCGGGACTACGCCCAGGCGGTCCGCGAGCTCGGCCCGCTCGGCGGGCTGTCGGCGGCGCGGGCCCACGCCGAGGCCGCAGCGGTGTACCGCCAGGCGGCGCTGCTCACCGCGTACGGCCTGATCGAGGTGTACGGCAAGACCCCCGAGCCGACCGACCCGGTCGGCGCGGCCCACCTGCTGACGGTGTCGTACGCGATCACCGGGCAGCTCCCGGCGGCGACCGAGGCGGACGCGAAGCTCGCCGGGGTGACCGGCGATCCCACCGCGCCGTGGCACGCCCCGTGGGCCGCGTGGCTCGCGTCCGGCGCGGGCGCTCCGCCGCAGTGGCCGCCGGATCTGTCCGGGCTGCCGATCCGCCTCCCGGCGCCAGCGCCCGGCGAGTGGCCGGAGCTGACGGATCTGCCGCACTACGCGCTCCCCGAGCGAGCCGGCAGCACTGCGAGCCGAGAGATGGCCGATCCGGGCGCGCTGGTCGCGTTGGCGCTGTGGCACGACGCCGCCGCGGCCCTCGCTGCGCCGGATCAGGTGGCGGCGCTGCGCGCGTCGAGGGCGGGGTACCGGATGCCGATCGAGCCGGCCCCGGCGTCGGCGGGACCGATGCCGGACGAGCTGCTGTTCGGGTCGGATCACCTGGTGGCGGACGACGCCGCGTTCCTCGCCGATCTCGAGGGCGCCGCCGGCCCGGCCGCGGTCGACGCGCACGCGTCCACCAGCCTGATCGCGTGGCTCGCGTCGTCGGCGCGGGTCGACGGCAAGGTGAACGCCGAGAAGGCGGTCGATCTGGTGACCGCGCTCCGGGCGCGGCTGGTGGCGCGGTCCGCCGCGGTCGCCGGGGCGGAGTCGTCGCACCACCGCACGTTCGCGGACGTGGCCTACGTCGGCGCGCTGCGGTCGCTCGCGCTGGTGGCCGAGCGGGAAGGGGATCGCGAGGCGAGCGGGATCCTGCGGATCAACGCGTACGAGCACAGCGACAAGGCGGCGGCGTGTCCGGTCGGCCTGCTCGCGCTCGCCGCGTGGGACGCGTCGAACCGGTATCCGATGCGGGCGCAGGACATCCTGCACGCGCAGTCCAAGCGCTACCCGTCGATCGAGATCGCGCGGTATGGTCTCGACGTGCTCGGGCTCCGGGTGGGGTCCGAACGGGTCGGCGAAACGGCAGGTATGTAGGAGCAAGCGTTCGAATGAGCGGTCGGCGTTCCGTGGTTCCCGCTGTCGTCGCCGGGCTCGCGATCGCGAGCACGTGCCTCGTCCTCGGGGCCGATGTGTCGTACTACGAGGAGGCGTCGCCTTCGACGCTGAATCCCCTGTTCGCCCGCACGATGGTCGACAAGCGGTCCCAGCAGCTGGTGTTCGACCGGCTGTGGTACCGCTCGGCGATCACCAACGAGCTCAAGAGCGGGCTCGTCGTGCAGTACGAGCGGCTCGGCGACGGGCGCCAGCTCAAGATCGTGCTGAAGGAGGGGGTGAAGTGGCACGACGGCAAGCCGTTCGGGCCTGACGACGTGTGCTTCACCGTCGACGCGATGCTCGATCCCGCCACCCCGTCCGAGGTGGCGAAGGAGTACCGCGAGGCGATCGTCGGCTGTGAGTCGATCCCGAAGGAGAACGCCGCGGTGATCGAGTTCACCAAGGTGTTCCACAACCCGCGCGAGCGGGTCGCGTTCCCGGTGCTGCCGAAGCACGCGTTCGACGGGACGGCGATCAGCCCGGACATGGAGTTCTCGTCGCGGCCGATCGGGACGGGACCGATGAAGGTGTCGCGCGGTCGGCACGAGCTGAAGTTCACCTCGATGCTCAACCCGCACCACGACCCGAAGATCACCGCGATGACCCAGACCGAGGGCGGCGACCCGCTGCTCCAGGTGCGGTCGCTGCTGAACGGCGCGGTCCACGGGGTGGTCTCGGTGTCGCCGCCGTACCGGCCGGACGTGGCCGCGTCGGACGACGTGGCGCTCAAGTCGTACGACCTGCGGAGCTGGTGGTTCGTCGCGCTGAACACCAACGGGCCGTTCCTGAAGGACAAGCGCGTCCGTCAGGCGCTCAACCTGACCCTCGACCGGGTCACGCTGCGGGAGCTCACGATCGGGGTCGATCCGAACGACACGAACCCGCCGTGCGAGTTCGTGTCCGGTCCGTTCGTCCAGTCCTCGCCGTACTACAACCGGGCCGTCCCGGTGGTCGAGCGGTCGAACAAGACGAAGGCCGACGCGCTGATGACCGAGGCCGGCGCCACCAGGCAGGCCGGCCGGTGGGTGCTCGGCGGCCAGTCGATCACCCTCCGGATCGGGATCAACAGCCCGCTCCAGGTCGAGGCGCGCGACCTGCTGAACCAGATCGGCAACCAGCTCCAGGAGGGCGGGTTCGATCGGCAGGTGTTCAACGTCACGTCCGACGACTGGGTCCAGAAGGCCGTCACCGGCCGGCTCAAGGACGACTACGACGCGCTGATCGGCAAGTGGTCGTTCGGCGTCGTCGAAGACGTGAACGACATGTTCCACACCCGCAAGCCGGACGGGAAGGGCGCGTACAACGTGTTCGACTACACGAACGCGCAGGTCGACGCGATCCTGTCCCGGTACGACGGCGCGAAGACCGACACCGAGGCGCAGGACGCGTACCACGACCTCCACGCGTACCTGGCGGACGATCTCCCGTACCTGTTCCTGTGGAAGCTCGACACGAAGTCGGCCTGGCGGAACGAGGTCCGAAACACCACGATCTCGCCGTACTACTACTTCACGGAGTTCGACGGCTGGCGGCTGTGACCACCTGGTGGAGCCGGCCCCTCGTCCGCCTGGTCGCGGCGCTGTCCCTGCCGTTGCTGGTCCCCGCGGTGATCACCGCGGTGCTGTGGATCCTCCCGGGCGACCCAGCCGACATCATCTGTCCGCCGGAGATCTGTCAGGGCGGTGCGGCGCTGGCCCACCGCTGGGGGCTGGATCGCGGGCCGTGGGGGTTCTACACCTGGTGGCTGTCCGGTGCCGTCCACGGCGAGTTCGGCAACTCGTGGCGGGCCCAACAGGGGGTGCCGGTCGCCGAGCTGATCGCAGAGTCGCTGCCGGCGACCGCGGAGCTCGTGCTGCTGGCCCTGATCCCGCTGACCGCCGGGGCCGCGCTGGCGGCGGCGAAGCTCCTCCCACAGCGGCTCGATCCGCTGTGGCACGCGATCGGGCTCGCGCCGGCGGTGATCCTCGGGCTGCTCGGGGCGGCGTGGATCGAGCTCACCTGGGGCGCGATGTCCCACGACGGCTGGCCCGGCGCGATGCGGCTCGTGGTCGGGGCGGGCGTGCTCGCGTTCGCCGACGGGGCGTTCGCCGGGGCGGTGTCCGGCACCCGCTCGACGTTCGACGAGGAGGTCAAGCAGCGGTACATCGCGATCGCCGTGCTGCGCGGCGAGTCCGCGCTCGGCAACGCGCTGCCGAACGTGCTGCCTGCGCTCGCGGGCCAGCTCCGGGGCCGGGTGCTGCACGTGATGAGCGGAGCGGTGGTGGTCGAGGTCGTCCTCGGGATCCCCGGGCTCGGCGAGCTGCTGTTCGACGGGACGCTCCTCCAGGACTTCGGGGTGGTCCTCGCGGCGAGCTGGGCGTTCTCCCTGCTGTCAGCGGCGCTGATGTGCGCTCAGGCGCTCGTCGAGATCGGCGTCGCGTGGGCGGTCCGGCGCCACCCGCCGATCACCGAGCCGGCGACGGGTCGGGTCGGCGGATGATCCGATCGCGCGCCCCGTGGCTCGGCCTCGCCGGGCTGTTGTTGCTCGCGCTGCTGGCGGCCGCCTCGGTCGCGCCGGCGTTCCTGTCGACCCCCGAGCCCGGCCGCGCGTTCCTGTCGCCGTTCGCTGCGCCTCCGCTCGGCACCGACGACCGCGGGATCGGGCTGCACGAGGTGGCGCTCCAGGGGGCGGCGATCGTGACCCTGCCGGCGGTCGGCTCGGCGGCGCTGGTCGCGGCCCTCGCGACCGCCGCGGGCCTCGTGCGGTGCCTCGGGTGGTCGTGG